>CAZHBL010000052.1:0-16400 GCA_964530105.1 uncultured Pirellulales bacterium
ACGCCATAAGACGTTATTTTACAAATATTTATGAATTTTACAGAAGTGTTTTTGTAGATACTAAAGGAGAAGCTGTTATGGAAAAATTCAGGAATGTCACTATTTTATTGCTTTTGTTTTTTGTCTTTTTGTCGCTGTCCGATACGGCGCTTGCTCAAGAGTCGATGAGCATTGCTATGGAGGCGAATTCCGTTTCGGTTCGCCAGGGACAGCGCAGTTTACTATGCTATCGTTACGATGATGTGCCTTTCAAGCCGTATGCGCAGAAACTGTATTCACCAAGCGGGATTAACGTTTTGCGCGATGCACCACATGACCACCTTCACCACCACGCGCTGATGTATGCGGTTGCGGTGGACGGCGTGAATTTCTGGGAAGAACAGACAGAGCCAGGCCGGCAACTGCACGAGCGTTTTGATGATATGAGAATTGATAAGAACGGTGATAAGCTTCAGGCCGGATTCACCGAACAAATCGACTGGATCAATCCCGGCAGCCGGGAACTGCTTCTAAAGGAACGCCGCACAATCAAAGTCTATCAAATGGACGACGTCAAGGCCACGCTGTTGAGCTGGCAATCGAGCCTCGCGGTGCCGCCCGGCAAGAAATCGATGACGCTCACTGGTTCGCATTATTTCGGTTTGGGTATGCGTTTTTTGGAATCGATGGATACAGGGGGGCAATTTCTTAACGCCGCGGATAAAGCAGGCGAGGTCGTACGGGGCACCGAACGGATTACACGGGCGGATTGGTGTGCTTATACCGCCGAAGCGGATAATAAACCCGTAACAATAGCAATGTTTGGTCATCCGGAAAATCTGCGCCATCCTACGTATTGGTTCACGATGACGGCGCCTTTTGCTTATCTTGCGGCAACGCTCAACCTGTACAGAGAGCCGCTGGTGGTGACTTCGGACAAACCGTTGGTGTTGCGCTACGCCGTGGTTGTCTGGGATGGTAGGATTGACAAGAACAAAATTGAACAGGTTTATCAGAGTTGGATTGATGGCCGATAAGCTCGTACAAATTTATTTTTCAGGAGAAAATATTATGTCTGATAAGGAAAAATCACCGGTGCGAGATGATGATAGTCTGACTCGCCGGCAGTTCATTCACCGGGCTGGAGCAGCCGCGGCCACGATAACTGTTGCAGGGACATCTGTGAAACGTGCAGCCGGCAAAGAACAAAGTCCCAATGAGCGTATTGGAGTGGGCTTTATCGGTTGCGGCGGTCGGAGCCAGGCGCACCTTCAGGCGGTTAATTATCTAAAGGGCCGTGGTGAGAACGTGGACATTGTCGCCGCCTGTGACGCCTATAAGCCGAGGATGCAAAAAGTAGTGGAAGGTTACAAAGCCAAAGGATATGCGGACCATCACGAGCTGCTTGCCGATCCTAATGTGGACGTCGTTTGCATTGCCACGCCGGACCATCACCATGGCTATCAGGCGATCGATGCCGTCCGGGCGGGCAAGGATGTTTACTGCGAGAAGCCCGTGACACACTGGCGGCAATTTGAGCTGACAAAACGTTTGGCAGCGGAAGTCAAAAAAAGTGGTCGTGTATTCCAACTCGGCACACAGGGGATGTACGACTCGGCCTGGTGGCAGATTAAAAAATTGATCCAGGATGGATTGATTGGTCAGCCCGTTCACGCCGAGTGCGGGTATTTCCGCGTCGGCGACTGGGGTGAACGGGGGATGCCGATCGATGATGCCAATGCAAAGCCCGGTTCCGACTTGAATTGGGATGCTTTCCTCGGGGATGCGCCAAAGCGTCCTTTCGATGTCAGTCGCTTTTTCCGCTGGCGTATGTACGAGGATTATGCGGGCGGACCATCAACGGATTTGTTTCCGCATAGCCTTACGCCGGTTCTGTTCATGCTCGGTGTTACTATGCCGAGTACGGTCGTAGCTACGGGCGGCATGTTCCGTTATCAGGAGCGGGAAATACCCGATACATACAATACGCTCATCGATTACCCCGAGAAGATAACCGTTGCCGTGCTGGGGACACAGGCGAACGACTATCCCGGCACCGGCAGCCGGGGCTCCGGAGGCAGGATTCCTGTAGTCCGCGGATGGGAAGGGACCTTGACAGTGGAGAATAATGAAATCGTTTTCATTCCCGCCCAAGAATCCAAGAAAAAACCGCAGCGTTTTGCCATCGAGAACGGCGAGGATTTTGTCGAGTACTGGCAGAAATTTCTTAATTGTTGCCGCAAACATCAATGTGATACGCTAAGCACAATTGATATGGCATATCACGTTCAGACCGCATTGCAGATGGGTATGCTCGGCATGCAAGCGGGCAAAATCGCCCGTTTCGATGCAGACCAGGAAAAGATTCTTTTATAGATGGAGGTAAATAAAAATGTTTAGGCAAATGGTTGTTTTATCTATCGTATGTGTGTGTGCATTTACAATTGTCTCAACCGCCCAGGAAAGAGTGCCCGTCAAGACGGACTTGCAGCATCAGTTCGACAGGAATAGAGATGGTTTTATTGATCCTGATGAGCAGGCTATGCTCCGTGAGTATTCCGAGGCAAGAGAACGGATTGAATCGCTCCGGGTGGAAGCTCGCGAGGCTGAGCAGAGCGCCCGGCGTATGAGGGCCGAGGCCGAAGAAATTGAGCAATCTCTTCAGCGCCGGTTTCGTGGATTCCAGCCACAGGAAGCGCTTGAAGGAATGCAGAAACAGCTTGCTGAACTCAACGAGGCTGCCGGACGTGCCGAGCGGGAGGGTCGAATTGATGAAGCCAACGAGCTACGGCAGCAGGCCGAACAGGTTGCCGGTCGTATTGAGCAGCGAAGGCAGAGGGGGCGGGAAGAACGCTCCGAACAGAAAAGTGATATACCTCGCGAACAGATCGAACGCCGTGGAGGACGGATCACCGAAAGACCTCGTACTGATGCGGAAAGGGTCCAAAACGAGCGTCAACAGCAGTCCCGGCCAAGAGAATCTGTTAACCGTGCCGAACAGAGGGAGCGGAATCTGAGGAATGCCGGCCGGCAAAGGATGGAGAATGAGCAGCCGAATCGGTTGGAGCGTCAGATCGAGCAGTTGCGAGATCAGATGAACGGCTTACGTAAAGAAATCGAAGAGTTGAAAGAGGTCATACGTAATAGAACTACGGGACGTTGAATCTTTTATATTCACCGATCAATTGCTTATTTAGACCAGATGCAGTTCCTATACGTAAAATGATGTAGATAATTTAAGTTTGACAACAAAGGCAAGGAGTAGATCATGAAGAAAGGTACGCCAAAAATTATTGTTTGCTTACTTTTTGTAGCGATGGTTATGGGCGTGAGTTTCGCTGCAATGCAGGCAAGGAAATATGATGTTCACGATAGAACGCGAGAGAATCCGCCGGTGATAACACCCCCTGAGCAAGTCGGTCAGCCGCCGTCCGACGCGATTGTCCTTTTCGACGGCAACAAGGACACTTTGGATTTGGAATGGATCAGCGAGAGAAGGGGCGGCGGTAACGTGCCCTGGAAACTCGAGAATGGCTATATGGAAGTATCCAGAAATGGCGGTGGAATCCGCACGAAGAAGGCGTTCGGCAATTGTCAGTTGCACGTCGAGTGGTGCATGCCGGAAGGCGTTGATCCCAAGATAACCGACCAGGAGCGCAGCAACAGCGGCGTCTTCCTCATGGACAAATACGAGGTCCAGGTGCTCGATTCTTACACGGATGACAATTATAAAACGAATCGAACCTACGCAGATGGCCAGGCAGCGGCCATGTATGGCCAGCATCCGCCCATGGTTAACGCCTGCCGTAAGCCGGGACAATGGCAGACCTACGATATCAGCTTCCTTAAACCCCTGTTCGATGAAAACGGAAATGTTGTCCGTAAGGGGCGAATCACCGTGCTGCATAACGGCGTCGTTGTGCACAATAATCTCGATATCGAGGGCACGACCTTTCATGGCAGGAAAGCCGCATATTCTCCACATGAGAGCGGCTCTATACATTTGCAGGACCACGGCAGTCCGATCCGCTTTCGAAATATCTGGATACGCGAGCTGCCTGAAGAGCCATATCTAATTAAATGAAATGGGCAATCAAAGGTTGACAAGCGACAAGGTAAGATCGCTGATAATTCCGGCACTGTGTTTGATTCTTTGCCTGGGATCATTGTGGTCGAATTCTGCTGCCCGGGCGGAAGATAGCTGGCCTATGCTGGCCCACGATCCGGGACGGAGTGGTGCGACCTCTACCGAAATCAGGCCCCCTTTTGAGCGCAAGTGGTATCGATTATTTCCGGACGAGGGCTTGATGGCCGGCGTTCAGCCGATTATTAAAGACGGGAAAGTTTTCATCGGCACCATGAGAGGGGTTTTACATGCGATAGATGACGCAACCGGCGAGGATATCTGGGCGTTTGAAACGCCCGGCGCAATCCTTCATACGTGTGCTGTGGCCGGAGATAAAGTTTTTTTCGGTAATGCGGAGGGAAAAGTCTATGCCGTTGATGTCACTGACGGCAAAGTTAACTGGTTTGTTCAAACAGGTGCGGCTGTTTGGAATTCGCCGGTAGTCTATCAGGGCGTGGTCGTGATTGGCAGTCGCGATGGCAAGGTTTATGCTATCGATGCCGAGAGCGGCAGGGTCAAATGGGCCGGACAGACTGGCGGACCGCTGCTCTCAAGCCCTGCCGTCGATGCAAAAGCAGCAAGAGTTTATATCGGCAGCGAGGATATGTGCGTCTATGCGTTTGACCTGGCAGACGGGAAGCAATTGTGGCACAGCAATAAGCTGCCGGGAGTCAGTTTCCGCGGTTATCATCCTGTTGTTGCACCTGATGGTTCGGTTATGGTTACTGTGACACCTGCTCTTTCGCTTGATTCATTCAATCCGATCCTTCTCGATATGGTTAAGGAGATTTTTGGAGACTTTGCAAGCTGGCGGCATACAAAGGAAGAAAACATACGGCTAAGGCAGGAGAACTTCGAGCGTATGCAGCAGCCGGGTACGTACGAGGCGCAACTGGATTATATTCGCAAACGACTGTCCAAGGAGCCGGCCTACCAGACTTTTTTTGTGCTTGATGCCGGGACTGGCAAGCAGAAATTTGTTACTCCGATTGTATATGCAGAGAGCATGAATGGCACCGGTGCCCCTCCTGTTGTCACGCCGGACGGCAGAGTCATCGTCAAATTCAGGGCATTGCTGCGCAGTCGCTACGAGCATTATTCACCGTTTCTGAATGTTGGTTACCTCGATACCTCCACCGGTCACATTACGCCAATCATGGACCAATCGCGCACTTACGGCTGGCACGACAGCCTGCTACTTGTGCATGATGAGCAATGCCAGCTTGTCGTGGCCGGGCGCGTGCTGATCAATACGCATCAGGACAATGTAAATGCAACGGATCTGGACACCTTAAAAGGATATCCGGAGCCGTTTTGCCGAAACATCCATGAGCCGAAACCAGGCGAGGCGGCAGGTATTTGGGCGATGCTTCTTCGCGGGCAGACTCTTCCGGTCGGCAAGGAATGGCTGGAGCGAGGAACGGCTGTTTACGGTGGCGGTTCTGTGATTGATATGCCCGTTTCTGTGGCGGGTGACAGCTTATATTACATTCCGACTCACGAAATTAATGCCGGAGCTGCCGTGATTGCATATAGGATGAAAGCAAATGGCAATGCCGGCAAAGTCTCCGAAGCGCCGGCTGCTGACTTTACCGATGACGAATGGAAGAAAATCCAACAGCTATCCTGGGACTGGGATACGTGTGAAATGCCCAGATTGAATAATCTGCTCAAAGGTCTTCCTGGCAAAGTTCCGGGCACGCGCCAGCAGCCGCTAACTAAATCCGCCGCCGAAGCGGTTGATCGAATAACAGATGACCAGCTTGACCGGTTCATCTGGGAGACACCAACGGTTGAGATTACAGATACAAATTACAGCTCGAACCTCCGGAAAGAGCTTGGTCGTTCGGTTAGAGAATTGATCTCCAAAGACTGGCGTCCTCTTGTTTTTCCGCCGGGAAAGCATCCCAGAGAGGCTTATCGTTTCTTTACCGAGCCGACAGAGACCCTTCTGACCCTCGCTCGGGCGTACGAATATCTCGATAGCACACTCCAGCAGGAAGTTAGGCAGTACGTTACAAGATTAAGCCGACCCGGTGGTGCATTGGATGGGCCGACCGGACGGCGCAAGTATGAACCGGATGCTGGCGAGGTTCGTTCCTTATATGATATACCCGCTGAGCGGTTGTTTCGAGTTAACGATGATATTACCAGGCAGGCAATTACCCGGCTGTATCCGCTGTGGCTTTGGGCACATGTGACCGGAGACTGGAGCAGGGTTGAGGATAATTGGAAGAATTTGCAGAAACTTATCGCTGAGACGCCAAATAAAATGGAGGAAGATTGCCGGAACGGCTATCTGGCGGGGCTGATTGCTTATTGTAGAATGGCGCAGCGGATGCGAGATAATGCCGCGGTTGAAAAGGGCCTGACCACAACTCGCGAAGCGCTGCGTGAACGACTGGCTTACGAATTTGCCCATACGAGTGGCGGACTCATCACGCAAGTGCCGGTTCAGCGCTCGATTTTTTCACGCTGGAGACACCTGACGCCGGAGATCGGCCGCTTATGCGCCGATTATGCGGGACAGACACACAAGCACCTGATGGGTGTTTACGTTGATTACCATCGACCGACCTGGCACCTGGCGTGGGGTGTCGAGACGATGTGGCGCAATGAATGCCCTTTTGCATTTCCAACGATGTCCGCCGAAGTTTTTGCTGCGAAGGCTCTGATTCTTCGTGAGCCTGCTGAAAAGCTCATAAGCTATCTGGATATTCCATGGTGTAAAGCCGACCTGTTTTACATTCAAAAACTTGTCTTATGTATCGAGGCCTGCGGCAAAGTCTCCTGGCAGAGCGAATCCATTTTGCAGGAGAACGATCATAGTTGAAGCTAACTTTGCCTGTTGCCGAAATTTAAACATTCTTGCAATTAAGGATTATTCTTAATTAAGGCTAAATAGATGCAATACGAAGGTGATATTTAATGTTCTATCCGGTGCTTTTAATATTTTTTCAGAATTTTCGGAAAAGTGGGAATTTTTTATCGAATAGAGTTTGATCCATTAGAACTTGAATCAAGATTGGGGCGTATAGATTGATAAAAGAGTGTTTTTGAACGATTGAATTGCGCAAGATTTAGGGAGATACGAATTGGCAACGCCCGGCATGGTAAACTCACTCTTGGCACCTTTCAAAGAAAATCTGCAAAGTGTCATCTACGGCAAGGATGAATGTATCGATGTTATGATTGTTTCGCTCCTGGCCGGGGGTTCTGTCCTGATTGAGGATGTCCCGGGCGTGGGCAAGACAACCCTCGCCAAAGCTTTGGCAAAAAGCATTGAAGCCAAATATAGCCGGATACAATTTACGCCCGATCTTTTGCCTGCGGATATCCTGGGTTCTTCTATTTACAATCCGGTTAGCGGGGACTTCAAATTTTCTCCCGGCCCCATTTTCTGTAATATCCTTCTTGCCGACGAGATTAATCGTGCTTCACCCAGAACGCAGTCGGCACTGCTGGAGGCCATGAATGAGAACCAGGCGACAATTGAAGGCCAATGTTATCCGCTATCGAAGCCGTTCATGGTGATTGCCACGGAGAATCCAATCGAATTCCACGGCACGTATCCATTACCTGAAGCCCAGATGGACCGCTTCCTGGTCCGGCTCCCTATAGGTTATCCGACGGCCGAAGTCGAGGTCGACATTCTCAAGTCACATGCCCATACTGAGCCGCTCGACAGAATAAAACCAGTACTACAGCTTGAACAGGTCAGGCTGGTCCAGCAGGAAGTTACTAATGTTCATGTGGATGATGGTATCCTGGAATACATCGTTGAAATCGTTCATGCCACTCGTCACGATAATCGTCTTCAGCTCGGAATCAGCACTCGCGGGACACTAATGTTGTCACGAGCGGCAAGAGCACGCGCTTATTTTCAGAAGCGTGATTTTGTTATTCCCGACGATGTGTTATGGCTTGTACCTTATGTGTTTCCGCATCGCATTCTTATGACCTCTAAGGCACGCCACAGCGGTACTACCGCCAGGCAGATTGTTATGGACATCGTCGGTCGTATCAAAGTTCCGGTTTGAAGAGGCGGTTGTCACGATGAGCAGAACGGATGCGAAATTACGTATTGGCTTGACCGATGCCGGTAAGATGATTCTGCGCGGGATCGGTTTTGTCGCTTTAGCCGCTTTAATCGTTCCCGCCTTCGGTGTACTTTCTGCCCTGGTCTCGGTTATGCTGACGGCATTGATCGTCGGTTTTATTCTACGGCCCAGAATCCAGGTCAGTGGTAATCTGCCTGATCGTATCGAAGTAAACCAGACAGTACAGTTGAGGTACCTGCTTAAAAACATCGGCCGTTTTCCGGCCTACAATCTTTGCCTCAGGTTTGATGCATTGCCCAATGCGATAGAGCAGGTCGATAACGAGTGCGTGGTTTCTCGTCTTAGATCAGGCGACACTACTGAGGTGACTGTTACAATAAGACCCAAGCGACGCGGCTACTATCGGATCAAGCAGCCGGTGTGCCAATCAAACTTTCCATTTAAATTGTTCAGTTTCGGCAGGTCGCGTGATTATCAGGAGAATCTTGTCGTACTTCCGGCCTTTTCATTGCTCCGAACCCTTCTCGGGCACCTGAACCCGCAAGCTTGCTCCGATAGCTCTGTACTCGCCGGCCGTACGGGAGCATTCCCCGAATATGCGGGAAACCGCCCTTTTATGCCGGGTGATTCCAGGCGGAGAATCGATGCACGTGCATGGGCCCGGTTAGCCGTGCCGGCCACGAAGGAGTACCACGAAAATTTCGACAACCGCACAGTACTTGTATTAGATACCGGAGTACCCAAAGCCTTGTCGCCAATAAAATCGGACGAGAGCAAGGATTTCGAGGCTGCCGTCTCTCTTTGTGCTTCCGTGGCTTACACAATCAACGATAATTGTCTTATTGATTTACTGCTTGCCGGACCCGATCTATATCAGTTCACCAACTGGCCCAGAAAGATGCGACTCGACAAGATACACGAGATTTTGGCTGGCGTCGAACCTTCTATGGGCTATACCACCGAGCAAATGGCTCCGATATTGGCAGATCGGCTCCATCGGATATCTGAGGTATTTTTTATTCTGTCCGGCTGGAAGAAGGCATACAAGCCGTTGCTGGAACTGGCCAGCCAGGCCGGATGCCATAGCACAGTCTTTGTAATCGGAGAAGCCGGTAAAATTGATTTAGACCGGTACGAAATGGCCTGGACTGAAAACATCCAATTACTTTCTACAGACGAAATTCTGACAGAGCAGGTGATGCACTTGTGAAGATACAAAAAACTATCGCTGTAATTATCATACTGGCAAGCTCGGCACTGACCGGACTGGTCTCTGGGGATATAGCATATCCGGCTATCCTTTGTATGTTAGGTCTCGTGGGTTTGCGGCGGCGATTTACGTGGAATATCAGGCCGGAAAGACGTGTAATTACGTCATTGCTCCTGCTCTTCCTGGCGATGCTGTTTGCTCTTCACTTCCGTTATACCGGCGTTACTGGTCGCGTCGCTTATGAACAGGCAGCGGCTTTCGCATGGCAAACAATCGCCCGATATTTTCTGGCTTCGATGATACTCATACTGTTTCTCGGGTCACCTCAACGACTGCCGGTTTCACTTGGATTATTTCATATCGCCATTACGATTTCCGCCGGGCAGGTCCTTTTGCTTAATGATATGTATATCGCATATCGGCTTTTAGAGCTGATTTCCGTAATTCTGGTTTTAGTTTATGTAATGTCAGCACATGACTCGACGGCCATGCCGATTGCGGAAAGTATGGGACGCATGTCCCGAGGATTCGCTTTTTGCCTGATACTTATTGTTGCTGCGAACTGCGGCTGGATCGCCAGTTCGATACTCTATCGCCATGTAGAGGTTCTCAACTACCTGCCGGTTTGGTTCTGGAGGGGAACTGTTGCGGCCGATGGCCGGAGCGAGGGCCAGGCTCGTATCGGATTCTCCGACAGCGGCAAACTTTCCAGTGTTTTAATTATAAAGGGAGATCAGGATCCGACGCCGGCGCTCAGCATCACGTCTGACAGTAGTCCGGATTACTTAAGGGCCAGGGCATTTGATGTGTACCGTCAATCCCGATGGTATGAGGCACCATACCAGGAGTTGCTATTCCCGGAGAAGAATACGCCGTTCGGTATGTATTTTGTCGGCGGCAGGTATCTTTTTCGCCTCCATAGCACAGATGATTCCAATTATGAGCACATGATCATCCGGCATGAATCCATGCTTGCCGATGCTGTGTTCACTCCGCTGGGAACATCTTTAATTGAAGCGCCGTTCGACTATCTACAGCGGGACGACAACGATATTATTTACACTCCGAATTCACGGGCCGGCCTGAATTACCGGATAGCTTATACGAAATCAGCTTATCAAAGACCTCTTAAACCCATCCAGAGGCGTCGAATGCTGGATGTCCCCAGGGATCTCGATCCGCGTATCGGTGAGCTGGCCGGTACTATCTTTGCGGACTGTACCACGACAAGCGAAAAAATCGAAGCTGTCATTAGACACTTTCGCACTAATTACACGTATTTGCTTGGGCTGGCTGCTCCGTCCGATCGCGATAAGCTGACCTACTTTTTGCTTGAAGGGTCCACCGGATATTGCGAGTATTTTGCCTCCGGTGCTGCGATTCTTTTGCGTCTGGCCGATGTGCCCACGCGGTACATCACCGGCTTTCTGGTCACTGAGAAAAGCCCCCGAGGTGACATGTGGATCGCGCGTAACATGGATGCGCATGCCTGGGTCGAGGCCTGGGACCAGGAACGAAACCGGTGGACGATTGTCGAAGCGACAGTAGGGCAGGATCCGGTCACGACGTCCATAGGTGAACAAGCAGCGAACACGAGCGGTGGTACCGGCGATTTTCTGATCCAGCTCTTGCCGGCTTTGTATGAGTATGGCCTTTTTGGCGTGTTAGGCTGGTTGTTAAAGTCCTACAGCCTTCGTACCGGCTTAATTCTAATGGCGATTTTCCTTGGTACCGCACTTGTGGTGACCTTGTCTCGACGCCGTGAAACGAAGAAGTACAAAAGCTGGACGCAATCAATAGCGATGAAAAATCCGGGGCTTATTGGTTTACACAAAATGCTTGCCAGAATGGATCGCAAAGTTAAAGCAGCGGGACTGCGAAGAGATATCAGCGAGACTCTGCACGCTTTCTCCGGCCGGCTCCGAAAACGAGACACGGGCGATGGGTTATGGACAAAAATATCAGACTGGTATCTCGAATACGCTCACCTGCGCTATCGCAGGAAAATAAACTCCGGACATCTGGAGCAGTTGCAGCAGTGTGCACGAGATTTGCAGGACTCCTTATGAGCAATGCCCGGAAAGGCCCGGAAGTATATTTAATATTGTCAAAAATCCGGTCAACTCCTTTTTGGGCTCGACATATTGCCCCTGATTCTTCTCTCTGAGGTTGTTGGGCTTGCTGATATCGGACCTCGTGCTGCTAAGAGGCGTATCGTTTAGCGAGCGCCTATTGAATTATTGTCAGATAAAAATCGCTTTTCTCCCAGATCGTGAATGAAATTAAATATTGTCACGGCGGTGAAGATTATCGCCACAGTAAGACCAAGATCTGTGAAAGCTTCCATGTAGGAGAGGTCGGCAGCGTTAGCTTTGACGTCAAGACCGAGGCGTGCGGCCCGTGCCATCCTCGGTAAAGTGTGTACGGCCGCCGGCAAAAAACCGTGGATGGGCAGCCGAACGGAATTCTGTCTAACCTGCGCTGAGGAGAACCGATGGAGCGAATGTTCCCGGCGATCAAGCTTTTGCCGTCTGTACAATCTTGTTTAGAGTCGAAATTTCGTGTAATTCGATCCCTCTATATCAAACCTGGCCACAAAAATTCCATCTAAAAAAAAGATAGCAGCTTTGTGGATGAAGGTTGTTTTTTCTTTTGTTATGGATATATAGAGATTATACTTATATAGATCGGAACTAATACAGAACTAAAATCGTTATTCAGGATATTTGGAGACAGACGATGTCCTACGGGCGATTAGCAAGGTTTATGACAAATAAACAGAGAATCAGGATCTCTATGGCGATGTTCACATTGATCTTGATTCTTGTTGAATCGGTTTGCTTTTGCGCTCAGCCGCAGCAGAATCCCGCAACCGGCGACGGCCGTGCTCAAGATGCTAACTCGGTTAGCACGACTGTGCCGGTTCCTCAGGATGCTCCTATTGTCGATACGACTGCTCAGATTACTGATAAGGGGCTCCAGGATAAGAAAAAGGAAATCTCCGAATCGCAGGAATTGAGCGACGATGTTAAAGCGAAAATCACTGAGGTATACGATAAGGCAATCGCTCAACTGAAATTGACGACTGATGTTGAAGCTAACAAACAACAATATAGTCAGAGAAGGAAAGATATACCGGATACTCTGGCTAAAATCAAAGAGTTACTGGCCGGACAAGCGGCCGTTGCTCAGCCCGAAGCGGCGCCAGAGACCACATTGGCGCAAGCCGAGCAAGCCCTTACAGCAGCAAAATTGGCCCTTGAGGAAGCCAAGAAAAACGTTGCCACCTGGGAAAACGAGCCGAAAAGACGCGCCGAGCGGCGTACCAAAATCCCTGAGGAAACGAACACCGCCAAACAAAAGCTTGAGGAAGTCAAAGCCAAACTTGCGACTCCCGAGGCAGAAGGTCAGAGAACCGAATTGACGCAGGCCAATCGGACATTGCTGCTTACTCAGCAGAGGGCGCTGGAAAGTCAGATAGCCACCAATACCGAAGAGCTGCTTTTCTATGATGCTGCCGGTGATCTGCTGTCGGCCAGAAGGGATTTGGCTGCTCGACAGTTGTCAGCAGCAGAAAAGGTGGTCGAATTCTGGCAGCAAAAGGCCAGCGCCTTGCGGCAAAAAGAAGCTGAAGCTGCCAAAAAGGAAGCCATTCGAGCCAAAGAAGAAACTAAATTTGATGACCCCGCGATTCAGGCGATTGCCGAAGAAAACGCCAATCTCGCAGGGATCCAGACCGAGCTGGTGGCCAAGGTCCAGACTGTCACGAAGTATTCCGAGGAGATTGACGCGAAGCTTGCCGCGGTGAAAAAGAGCTTTACCGAGTTGCGTGCTAAGGTCGAGACAGCCGGGAAAGTCACGGATACCATGGGAATGGTTTTGCTGGGTCAGCGCGAAAAGCTGCCGAACATAAGCCAAAGCATGCGAAAAATGCGAGGCCGGGCTGTGGAGATCTCGCTGGCTCAGTTCCACGAAATGGAGCGTGATAAGCAATGGTCGGAACTAAGCGATCTGTCTGACGAAATGGAGGCCATTCTTGCCCAACTAGATCCTAATACGAGCCAAGCTAAACGCGAGGCCATCCAAAAGCAGGCAGCAAGCTACTATGAGAGCCAGCGAAAGACGCTTAGGGTGATTGCCGACCTGTATGGAGACTATTCTGCGAAATTGGCAAACCTCGATGCCTGGGAGCGTGAGTATGTGAACACGGTACGGGAGTATGCGGGCTTCATCGATGAGAACATTCTTTGGGTCAAAAGCAGCCTGCCGTTGCGCTTATCCGACCTGAGCGAGATCGCCTATGCTTTGGGTTGGTTGCTTTCCATCGACAACTGGCGCCAAGTGGCGACTGTCCTGTGGGCTGATTTCAAGAGAAGCGTCTCAGTCTATTTGGCTTCCCTGCTGGTTGTCGTTTCTTTGATCTTACTTCATCCGAAAGCGCACGGAGCCATCGAAGCTCTCAGCGAAAAAGTCCACCAGGTGCAGACTGACAGTTTCCTGCATACGTTTAAAACGCTGGCGCTGACGGTTTTTCTGGCGGGGATGTGGCCGGTCGTTTTGTTCCTGTTATGGTGGCGTCTTTGCGCGGCCGCACCGGATAACGACTTCTCGCAGGCTCTTGCTTCAGGTTTGCTGGTCCTTGTGCCGGTTGTTTTCACGTTTAGTTTTTTGAGGCACTTTGCCATGCCACATGGCTTGGCTCAGGACCACTTGCGTATGCGTCAGGAGCCCCTGTCTTTCCTCTGGCGGCTGCTCGGCTGGTATCTCGTATTGGTAATTCCAATCACATTGATAGTCCAGTTCATGCAGGCTCAACAGAAGGATGAGCAGTGGTATAACTCAGTGGGACGTCTATTCTTCATTGCGGGCCTGATTTTCTTTGCTTTGCTGCAATTGCTCTTGCTGCGCCCTACCGGGCCATTGATTGGACCGTACCTCAAGCAGAAGCAGGGCGGTTGGCTTGAACGCTTGCGCTACTTCTGGTATCCGCTGAGTTTCATTCTGCCGGTGATATTTGCGATTCTGGCTGGCATGGGCTATTTCTATGCGGCTCGACATCTTTCTGAGAAGCTGGTAGTCACAATCATCCTGATTCTGCTGACGATCCTGATTAGAGCCATGTTCGTTCGCTGGCTGATGGTCGCCCAGCGCAGACTTGCCCTGCTTGAGCGCCAGAAACGCGAGGCCGCTGAGCAAAAAACACAAGAGCAGGGCGAATCTGCTTCATCTGCAGAGCCGCCGCAGGGGCCGCAGGGCAAGACCAAAGACAACGAAACATCGATCTTTCAGATATCCCGGCAGACTCGACGGCTCATCGATGCGCTGACTCTTCTGGTTCCATTGGGCGGAATCTGGTACGTCTGGAATGATGTCCTGCCTGCCCTGAACGCTCTGGCAAAAATTAAACTCTGGGAAATGGGCGCTGATGATATCGTAACTCTTGGCTCTCTGGCAATGGCTCTTGTCATAGTTGCCTTGACGGTGATTGTAACACGAAATGTCCCTGGTTTACTGGAAATCGTAATCTTGAGGCGGCTTCCGCTCGATCGCGCCGTCCGCTTCGCCATCATTACGCTTTTCCGCTATACGCTGGTTGTTGTCGGCACGGTACTTGCTTTCAGTGAGATCGGGATCGGCTGGTCGAAAGTTCAGTGGCTCATTGCCGCTATGACCGTAGGACTGGGCTTCGGACTGCAGGAAATATTTGCCAACTTCGTAAGCGGTCTGATTATCCTTTTCGAACAGCCCATCCGTGTCGATGATGTTGTCACCATCGGCGATGTGACGGGTAAGGTGTCTAAGATCAGGATCCGGGCAACCACTGTTCGCAGGTGGGACCAGCGCGAGCTTATCGTGCCCAATAAGGAATTCATCACAGGACGCCTCATTAACTGGACCTTGTCGGATAACGTGTTGCGTCGTGAGTTTGTAGTAGGGATTGCCTATGGCTCGGATATTGCAAAAGCCGAACAAATTCTTTATGATGTAGCAAGGGCCAATCCTCTGGTTCTTTCGGATCCTGAACCTATGGTTATTTTCAAAAATTTCGGTGATAACAGCCTTGAATTTGAGCTGCGAGTCTATATTTCGGGCATAGATAATTACGTTCCTGTCTGGCACGGCATCAACTGCGCTATCAATACGGAATTCCGAAAAGCCGGCATCGAAATCGCATTTCCACAGCACGATCTTCATATCCGTTCTATTGATACAAGCATACCCATCAATACAATCAAACCGGAGAATTGATACGTTTCATCTCTCGTGAAATCTGGATTGGATCCGATATATTTAACACAACTGGATTATTATGAAAAAACTACAATACGTTCCAAACCGATATGTTTGTGGAATAGTTGTGTTTCTGTAATAAATCTTATATATTGCTTTTATTCTGGCTTAGACATATAGCTGAGCTTATTATGAAATTCAGATATTGATTTGACCGGAGGGCTATTTGTCGGATTGAATGTCTGCGTTTTTCGTATAATCATCTGAGTTCCTTTGGAAAGGACATGAAAATGGAGCATAGCGAACCGAAGAAATTGAAGTTCGGAATAGTGTCTGCCGAGAGAATTCTGTTCTTTTTTGTCGCCGCTTTGATAATCGGTTATGCCTCGACTTCGAGAGTTGAGAGTGCCGAGAGTCAGGAAACTAGCGCTAACAGGCTGGTAATT
Source organism: uncultured Pirellulales bacterium (assembly GCA_964530105.1). Lineage (GTDB taxonomy): Bacteria > Planctomycetota > Phycisphaerae > Sedimentisphaerales > Anaerobacaceae > JAFGPJ01. The sequence goes on from CAZHBL010000052.1 coordinate 16,054, forward strand.
CACGCCGACAAGGGCAAGGAAACAATCAGCAGGGACATTTACGGCCACTTTTCCGAACACCTTGGCAGATGTATCTACGAGGGTTTCTGGGTCGGCGAGGACTCGCCGATTCCTAATACACGAGGCATTCGCAACGATGTGGTCGAGGCGCTCAGGAAAATTCAGATTCCGGTGCTGCGCTGGCCGGGCGGGTGTTTCGCCGATGAGTATCACTGGAAAGAAGGAATCGGCCCACGCGAAAGCCGTCCTGCGATGAATAATACTCATTGGGGCATGGTCAAAGAGACCAATGCTTTCGGCACCCATGAATTTCTGGATTTGTGCGAACAGCTCGGATGCGAGGCGTA
>CAZHBL010000053.1:0-16172 GCA_964530105.1 uncultured Pirellulales bacterium
TGTCGGCCTCTTTATTATCACTATTACATCTCCAGATTTCGGCTAAAGTTCACCTATTTGGAATATCATAAAAATGTGCATTCTGATAGGTTCACAGAGCTTCTCGTCATATCTCAGTTCAATTTCTATACATGAAGAAGTAGAATATTTCGAAGGATTTTGAGATTTTTTTCAAATTCTTGATCCAAACGAGACAGAAACGTCGCATTGCTTAATAGAATAGTTGAAATTCACAAAGGAGTTAACCGTGAGCATCAAGAAAATGAATAAGGAAGAGATATTCAATATCGCGGCTGACATAGAGGATCCTGCAGAACAATCATCGTATTTGGAGAATGTCTGCAAAGGTAACCAGAAACTTCGGGCCGATATCGAATCGCTGCTTAGATCTGATCGTAAGGCAGGTGATTTCCTTAAATCACCACCCTTTGGTACAAACGTCACTCTGAACGATTCTCCTCTGACGGAAGGTCCCGGCACCGTGATTGGGCGTTATAAGCTGTTAGAGAAGATAGGAGAAGGTGGCTTTGGTGTGGTTTATATGGCTGATCAGACTAAGCCTATAAGCCGTCGGATTGCGCTTAAGATCATCAAATTGGGTATGGATACTAAGGAGGTAATCGCCCGTTTTGAGGCCGAACGGCAAGCTCTTGCTATGATGGAGCATCCAAATATCGCCAAGGTGCTCGACGCCGGGGCTACTGATACGGGCCGCCCGTATTTCGTAATGGAACTGGTAAAGGGCATACCTATTACAGAGTACTGCGACAATAACAATCTTGACACGCAGCAGCGTTTGAAGCTTTTCATCAGTGTATGCAAGGCTATTCAACATGCACATCAAAAAGGCATCATTCATCGGGACATCAAGCCTTCGAATGTACTAATTACTCTGCACGACGGCAGGCCCGTACCTAAGGTGATCGATTTCGGTATCGCCAAAGCTACCGGACAGCGGCTTACGGAAAAGACTCTTTTTACCCGCTTTGCCCAGATGATCGGTACGCCGGAGTACATGAGCCCTGAACAGGCGGAATTCAGCGGGCTGGATGTTGATACCCGCAGCGACATTTACTCGCTCGGGGTTCTGCTTTATCAATTGTTGACTGGGGTTACTCCATTCGATGGAGAAAAGCTGCGGGAAGCGGGGTATGTGGAGATGCAGCGTATCATCCGCGAAGACGATCCAGACAAGCCCTCTACCAAGCTAAGCACGATGGGAGAAGCGCTGACCGATATCGCCAAGCGCCGAAGGGCGGCACCCGAAGCATTGAGAAAAATGATACGTGGCGATCTGGACTGGATTGTGATGAAGACACTGGAGAAAGACCGGACTCGCCGGTACGAGACAGCCAGTGAGCTTGCGGCTGATATCGGACGGCATCTTATCGATGAACTCGTTCTGGCAGGCCCACCAAGCGTAAGTTACCGTCTGAGAAAGTTTGTCCGGCGTAATCGAGTTGCTGTAATGACCAGCTTACTGATCGTAGCAGCATTGCTGACGGCGGCTGTCGTTTCCGCTATATACGCGTACAAAGCGGCAATAAATGCAAACGATGCAGAAGTCGCCAGACAACATGCCGTAAATGCACAACACCAAACTGCCGGCCTGCTGGCTGTAAGTCGCGTTGACCATGCCCAGGCATTGTGCGAACAGGGAGAGGTGGGTCGTGGAATGTTATGGCTGGTTGACAGTCTCAAAATCGCCCCGGAGGATTCCAGCGACCTTGATAAAGCGGTACGGACAAGCCTGGCCGCCTGGCAAGGCCAGCTCCATTCGCTAAGGGCCGTGATTAAATACCCGGACGAGATAAATTCCGTGACTTTCAGTCCGGACGGATCACGAGTCCTTGCGGCCTGCATGGATGGAACCGTCCGAATTTGCGACAGCACGACCGGCCAACCGATCGGAACACCTCTGCACCATAGCAGCGGAGTAAACGAAGTTGCTATAAGCCCGAATGGCAAGCGGATTGCCACCCGGAGCGAGGATGGCTCGGTACAGTTATGGGATGCAGTTACACTGGAACCGGTCGGCAAGCCGATGCAGCATAAGCAGCAGAAGATGAGACCGGTGTTGAGGGCATGCTTGATAGCGTTTACCCCTGACAGTTCTCGATTGAGGACGGAAGGAGCTGATGGTATTGCCCGTTTTTGGGATGCCGGGACAGGCGAATCATTGGGGACGGCTTTCCAGAACACAAAAGAAAGCACGCGGGATGTACGAGCCCTGGCATATTGCCCGGACGGCTGGCGGGCAGTGCGGAAAGTCGGCTGGTCTAAATATCAGATGTTTGATGCGGACAGAAATAAGTCTGTCGGGCCGGCTGTTAATACCAGCCAAAACGGAGTTAACGTGGCAATCAGCCCGGACGGCGCGCGATTTGCGACCGGCGATGGCGGAGGCTTGATCCAGGTTTGGGATGCGGTCGAAGGCAGGCTCGCAATGGAGACTATTGTGCACGGAGGTGTGGTCAGTGCGCTGGCTTTCAGTCCGGACGGTTCCCGGATCGTAAGCGGAGGCTGGACGCGTATGGCTCTTCTCTGGAACGCCACAACGGGCGAGCCTATAGGCGCACCAATGCGCCAACGCGACGCTATCCTTGCACTGGCATTTAGTCCTGACGGAAGCCACATCGTAACGGGCAATCGGGACGGCGTGGTTCGAATATGGGATCTAATTCACGATAAAAACGTCGGTATGCCCGTAAAGCATGACCAAAAGGTTCTTACCGCTGCCTATGGTCCCCGCGGTTTAAGGATTCTAACAAAAAACGAAGATAAAATTCAGGTCATAGATGCCGCCACGGGCGAGCCAATCGGCAAAGCTTTCCACCACCCGGCGAACAGATTCGAGCAAGCCGTCTTTAGCCCTGACGGCTCGCGTCTTTTAACTAGCAGTTTGGAAGGCACAGACAAAAGCTCGTACTTACGCTTGTGGGATTTGGCGAACGGTAAGCTGATCGGTGAACCGTTTCATCCGAAAGCTATGCGTGTCGCCTTTAGCCCCGACGGTTCTCGTATCCTCTCCGGAGGCGGTGGCCCCGATAGCGGTATAGCCTGTTTATGGGATGCGGCGACGCTAAAATGCCTCGGTGAATTTCGTCAACACCGAAGACTCGTAAGTGGAGTGGCATTCAGCCCGGACGGCTCCAAGTTTCTAACCGGAAGCTTCGATGGAACCACACAATTGTGGGATGCCGCTACATTAGAACCCATCGGTGAACCTTTGGTGCATCAAAGCGAGGTTAAAGCTGTGGCTTTCAGTCCGGACAGCAGCAAGTTCCTGATCGGATTCGCAGATGGGACGGTACGGCTGTGGGACCTTACGACGCTCAAGCCTATCGGTACGCCATTACAATATCTGAGGATCGTATGTGCGGTAGCTTTTAGCCCCGATGGTTCACAATTTCTGGCGTGCTCCATTGATCGGACGGCCCGTATATGGGACACCGCAACGCTTAAGCCAGTCGGCCCGCCTTTACAGCACAATTCTTGGTGGCCTCGGGCGTCATTCAGTCCTGACGGTTCTGAGATTCTGTTAGCTGATCCGTTTGGCGTTGCTGAAATTTGGCGAGCACCGACCGGTCCGCTGGCCGGTGACTGTGAAAGAATTGCCTGCTGGGTACAGGTTGTCACGGGCATGGAATTGGATCCGACCGGGGGAATTAACGTTCTGGACGCCTCCGAGTGGCAGAAACGCCGCCAACATTTACAGGAGCTTGGCGGCCCGCCGGGATTAGCTATGTCAGAGCTATGATGTCGGTTTGAAAGAAGTTGTGATAGTAAAACTATGAGAAGATTAAAAAAGTAGGCCGGTGAGAATCAGTCGCCAAACCAACATCTCACCGGCCGGGCCTGGTCCGGGCGGATTGGTTTGCGCGTCCGAGCCGAGGGCTTTGTAATTGTACCGCAAGCCAAGAACTAAAGAAAGTCTTAGGGGAAGACAATGAGGATTTTGATTTATAATATTTGTATAACCGTTTATTTTTTGCTACCTGTTGGCATACAGGCAACTTTTGCGGATGAATCTCTGCCCATGGACAAAGCCCCCGCTGTCATAGCATTTGTAAATGTAAACGTTGTTCCCATGGATAGCGAACGAATCGTTCCGGCTCAGACTGTGGTCGTGCGGGCCGATAGGATCAGTAAAGTCGGACCTTTTGATACGACTGAAATTCCTGAGGGCGCAGTGCAAATCGATGGTAGCGATAAATACCTCATGCCCGGCCTGGTTGATATGCATGTTCATCTACAAGATGAGCACCATTTAACTCTCTTCATCGCTAACGGTGTTACAGCGGTTCGTAATATGTGGGGGAGCAAACTTCACCTCAAGCTTCGAGAGCAAATCAAGAAGGGCGAGCTGATTGGTCCGACAATCTACACTACAGGTCCGCTCATAGATGGCAATCCGCCTATCTGGCCGGAAAGTACCGTCGTTGAAACACCTGAGCAAGCCGCCCAAGTAGTTGCCGAACACAAGAAAGCAGGATATGACTTCATTAAGGTGTATAATCGTCTATCGTTAGAGTGCTACGATGCCATAATCGAGGCCGCAGTAAAGTATGAGACACCGGTTGTCGGTCATGTTCCTAGTGCCGTCGGTCTTGAGCATGCGCTTGCCGCAAGGCAATACAGCGTGGAGCATCTTTCCGGCTATGGTGACTTCCTGCGGACTGAAGAATCTTCATCCTGGGTGCAGATAGATGAAGCGAAGATTCAACATATTGCACAGGCTACTCGTGAAGCTGGAACGTTCAACTGTACTACCCTTGTTGTAAACGAGAAAATGATGATGAGCAGCGGGGATGTTGAACAAGAACTCAAACGCCTACACATGAAGTATATCTCCCCGCTTCAGAAACAGATGTGGTTTAGCCTTTGGCCGAAACGCACCGAAGATCCAAACCGTAGTCGGAAATTCTCCAATATGAAGCGAATGACAAAATCTTTACACGATGCCGGGGCAAGAATACTACTTGGAAGCGATACTCCAAATCCTTATGTGGTCCCGGGATTTTCTCTCCATGAAGAACTGCAAAATCTCGTGGATGCGGGACTAACACCTTATGAAGCCATCAAGGCCGGCACCTATGATGCTGCCGAGTTTTTGGGTGAGTTGGACGAATTCGGAACGATCAGCACCGGCCTGAGAGCAGATCTGGTCCTGGTGGAGGATAATCCACTTGAGGACATCGGAAATTTAGCCAGGCGCGTCGGTGTTATGGCACGTGGACACTGGTTTCCACAGTCAGAACTGCGGGCCATGCTGGACAAGTTGGCCGTAAAATACGCTACTGAGAAAAATCCCGATGGCGTCATGCTTGACGGACACTGGTATCCTCGATCTGTTTTGGAGTTTATAGTCAAAGGTTATAAAGAAAAGATAGACGCTCAGAATAAAAGTCAGAAGGAAGAGCTGGTAGAGTCCATCCTAACGTCAAAACGGATTTTTCTTGTGAGCGAGGGGCCCATAGCGCGCTCCGCCGTTATGATGCTGAAACAACTGGGATTACAGGCATACTTTGCCGGAGACGCGGTATCGCCTGCGATTGCGAAAGAGGACCTGCTCATCGCGGTCTTACGTTCAGGTGAATCGAAGGCTGTCTATGATATAGCTTTTAACGCGAAGAATGCCGGAGCCCACACTGTTCTTTTGACTGGTCCATTTAGTAAATCGAAAATGCGAGAGATCTCTGATCTGATTTTCGAACTGGGGCCTGATTTCAACGAAGCCGCGGGGCGATTTGGTCAAGAGTTGATTACTTCGATTACTAAAAAACGAGAGCATTAGAGACTAAAAAAACAGATGATGAGAGTAGAAAACAGGAAGAGAAAAAGAATATCAGCCGGTGAGAATCATTCGCCAAACTGGCATCTCACCGGCCGGGCCTGGCCAGGGCGGATTGGTTTGCGCGCCCGAGCCGAGGGCCTTAAAATTATACCGCAAACCGGGAACCGAAACAAGTAAGGAGAAATGTATCATGTCAACCAAGAAAAGAAACAAGAGAGTACAAATTTGCCTGATGATAGCAGCTAGCATTGTGTTAGCCGGCTTTTGGGCTGTCCTGGTAATGCCTGAAACTGCCCTTGCCAAAAAACCTTCTAATCCTGATCCCGTGGTGCTTTGGGATGCCGGATTTAGCCAGGTTATCAACGATGATGGAGAAGTCCTCTTCGGTTCAGAAATCGAAGGCTCCGCCCCTGAAGCTGCCGGTTGTGACTACAGGACCCTATTTTGCGATGGCAGTGTGGTGGTGACACTTTCAGATGGCACTGTACTCGACCAGAAACCATTTTTGAGAAGATTCACAAATGATGCTACGGGTGAACAATATTTGGCTTTCCGGATTGGTATCAAGGACGGGCATCAGGTCAAGGACAGATGTTCGACGCCGACTCCGAGTGAAGGAATAGGTGAAGCCGGTGATACAGTTATTCCATTCCCCACAGTTGTCTTGTATGACTCTGATCCTTTGGCTGAACCCACTGATATACCCTCACTGCAAGTGCTGGATGGAGACGTTTATTACCCGAGTATGAACATGCAGCCTGGTGCACATGTTAAACTGCACCTCCATGTAAGTGATATACCATTGATCCGCTTGGCCGGATCGAATGCAGGTGAAACAATCGGTACAATCAGTATCGGCGATATCGAGTTTACTATTCCTGAATAGACAGTATTTGGCGAAGCAAGAATATAAATCTCCCGGGTGTAAAACATATGCACACCGAGAGATTAAGGCGCGGCGTACCGAAAGGCAGCAAGAAGCGATCAGGATAAAGTTGCATTAAATTTTTTGAAGGAGGTTTATTATGAGTAGAACAAAGACTTTAAGAGCTTTTGCTTCTTTTATGTTCATTGTTTGTTCGTTTGCTTTACCCTCAATTAGTCTTGCGGACGCCGGCAAATGGACAACGGTTGCGAACATGCCAACGGCAAGATATGGCTTATCCACGAGTGTGGTTAATGGGAAAATTTACGCCATTGGTGGCCGTGCAGGCGGTGATTCCTATTCGACAGTGGAAGAATATGATCCGGCGACTAACACATGGACGAGAAAAACCGACATGCCTACGTTAAGAAACGGTCTGTCCTCCAGTGTGTTCAATGGGAAGATTTATGCTATCGGGGGTATTGACGGCAGTGAAAATAAGCCAACGGCGATAGTTGAAGAATACAACCCCGCGACGGACACGTGGAGAAGAAGGGCCGACATGCCGGCCGCGAGATTCGGTTTATCCACGAGTGAAGTGAACGGAAAAATTTACGCTATGGGAGGTTACTATCGTGGCGGCATTGGATTGGGGCCGATGATAGTAGAAGAATACGATCCTGTGAGCGACACATGGAGAGCGAGAGCCAGTATGCCAACAGAAAGATATGGCTTGTCCGCCTGCGTGGTAAATGGAAAGATTTATGCCATCGGCGGCGGAGGTTATTCAGATGCTCCGTTCTACACAACAGTGGAGGAATACGACCCCTTAACGGACACATGGACCTCAAAGGCTGATATGCCGACCGCACGCCGGGATTTAAGCACCAGCGTGGTGGATGGCATAATCTATGCCATTGGCGGATGTCTACAGGATGATGTTTATCTTTCAACAGTGGAAGCTTACGATCCTGCAACAGACACATGGGCATCAAAAGGCGATATTATGCCGACGGCTCGCTGTGATTTTAGCACCAGCGTAGTGGATAGCCGGATTTATGCCGTTGGAGGTCGGCCGGCTCCATGGCCGGCAGTAACTGCTGCTACTGAACAATATCAGCCAATCCCATGGGCTTTTGACTGGAGTCCGAGTCCTGTTGATAATGCCTTGATTCCGGATACATGGGTAAATATCTCTTGGGAGCCGGGAGACTTTGTAGTTTCACACGATGTGTATTTTGGTGATAGTTTTGACGATGTAAATGACGGCCTCGGTGATACGTTTCGAGGCAATCAATCCCTGACATTATTCAGTGCGGGCTTTCCGGGCGTTTCTTATCCTGACGGTCTTGTTAGAGGTACGACTTACTACTGGCGAGTCGATGAGGTTAATGATGCGAACCCGGATAGCCCGTGGAAGGGTCCTGTCTGGAGCTTTACAATCGAGCCGAAAACAGCCTATAACCCGAATCCTGCTGATGGCGCCGAGTTTGTCGAGCTGGATGTCGAGCTTAGGTGGACGGCGGGTCTTGACGCTGCACTACACACTGTTTACTTTGATGATGATTTTGATGAGGTCAACAATGCTGCCGGGGGTCTCAATCAGGCAAAGACAACCTACACACCTGGGCTACTTGAATTTGGAAAGACCTATTATTGGCGGGTTGATGAACTGACTGGCGGGCGAGGGAGTGAAAAGTATAAAGGGGAAGTCTGGAGTTTTACTACTCAGGGCGCCTCAAAGAGTCCGGATCCGTTTAATTACGCTACAAGTGTTGAGATGAATGCGACGCTAAGCTGGATCCCGTCAGATTATGCTGCTTCTCATCAGGTTTACTTCGGTATGAATAAAGAGGCCGTACGTAATGCAAATACTGGTTCGCCCGAGTACAAAGGCACTCAGATGCTTGGAGTTGGGGATTATGATCCCGGTATACTTTCATGGGATACAATCTATTACTGGCGTGTCGATGAAATCAGCAGTGATAATCCGGACAGTCCATTGCCGGGCAGTGTCTGGAGTTTTACGACCGGCGATTACTTTGTCATAGATGATTTTGAAGAATATGACACTGAGAACAAGATATGGTGGGCATGGAAAGATGGCGTAGGCTATGCTGACCATCCTACCGAGCCACCTTATACAGGTAACGGTACCGGCTCTATGGTAGGCGACGAAAGGGAAACTTCTACAGTAAGCGGCTTTAGAATTCACACAGGTCGCTACTCGATGCCATTATGGTATGATAACAATAAAATGGGTTTTTTGCCGTATTCGGAGGCAACACTTACATTAACTTCCCTGCGTGACTGGACCGAACATGGCGTTAACACATTATCGATTTGGTGTGTGTCTGATTGGGATTTCTCAACAAACGTGTCACCAAACGATGATGAACCAATGTATGTTGTTCTTAACGGTAGCGCAGTGGTATACCACGATGACCCTGATATAACGAGTACAGAAAACTGGACGGAATGGCGGATTGACCTGCAGGAGTTTGCAGACCAGGGTGTAGACTTGACTGATGTCCATACGATTGGGCTTGGTTTCGGCGACAGAAGTGATCCCCAACCCGGTGGTAAAGGTTTGATGTTCTTCGATGACATTCGACTTTGTCGATAGACCTTCATAGTAAGAAATTGAACGCCCAATATACTCAAAGAGCCGGCAGCCTAAGGGAATTGTTGTCTCTTTCTTTTTTGAAACAGTTCATTGAAAACGATTCTGCCCCGTGCTTCCTGAGACATCTTCTGATTAGCAAGAAGGCGCAGTTCCTCGTACACCAGTGGGAGTAGTTCAACTGCGGCCTTAGCGTCGCCTTTTTCAATTGCATTCAAAATGTGCGTGACATCGGTCGTATTCATTCTCAAAAAGGTGTCTCCAAGCTTTGGCCCGGCACAAGTGAATTATATCAGCGTTGAGGTGTCTTTGCCAGTTTCGACGTTGTGAGATTGTAATAGTAGAAGAAGTAGCTTGTGCCGAACTCACCTATCAGACGCTGGAGCACAACTTGTCGATTCTGCGTCTGCATTGAATTGCAGAGCTGCACAAACCGCTTATATCTTTCGATTGTTTCACGCTTTATGTTGAGTTCCTTCAAATTCAATTTCTGGCTGTGCGAACCATAATATATCAGCATCGCCTCTCCATACAGGGTAGGAACGTCTTGATATCCGAGGTGATTAAGGCGCCCGATATTCTCAGCAATCTTATCAAGTTGACCGGCTAACAGGTAGCAGGCCATAAGGTACTCGAATGCCATTTTATTGCCGGGATTATGCTCAAGCAGCCCCGTCAGCATTTCCCCTATGGATTCTTTGTTGAGCCTGGTGTTTCCATCCCTTCGTATGTACGAATTGATCCGCTGAATATAAGCAGCCTCATCCGGTTCAAATCCGCTATTGAGACTACTGAGCATCGAGGCTGCTCTGTCACGATATATGAGGTCCTTCTTCAGAGCGTTGAGATATATTCGGGCCGTACATTCCTGTTCTTTAATAATGTTGATCCAGGCGAGTTTTTCCAGCACTATGCCGGCACTACCTTTATCAACCAGAAATTCGGAAGCCAGTTTCTCCGCGTAATCTACGTTTCCCAGCTCTATGTAAGTATCACACATTTTTAATTGCGTCATTGAGGATTCTTCTTTCTCATGTGTGAGCAAAAAAGCATGGGGATTTTGTGGGAAACATAACATATCGTAGGCCAATCTGCCTGCGTGATACAAGGCTCGATTGATGTCGTGATTGCAGTAGATATTGTAAATATTTTTCGGCATACGGTTGGCGAGCTCAAGAACTTCGGACCATCGCCCCTGGCGGGCCAGACAGTTCATCAGGACGATTTGCCTGTGTGTCTTGTCGTAGCTGAGATACAGACCGACGGCTAGCACAGCTACTGGAACAACCGGCACGATAAGTTCCCTTAAGTATGCCAGGGATGCTCCCCGTAACCTGCCGGCCGCGCACATCTTCCCGCTCTTAGTCTTCTTAGGATGGGCTGCGGGGGAATCTGAAGTCTTGCGGAACAGCATTTTACGCAAGCATATGAGCAACACTGTGACAGGTACGAAGGTATACAACGTAACAACCGAAATCCAGGAGAGCGTCCCCATGCCTGCAGTCATACTCTGAGAGAAAGGCGTCAACACCAGGAATGCATGTTTGGGTGACATATGAAATACGTCTTCGGCAAGAGCCCGGATGATAGCTGCTGCCGCCGGTAATGTTAAAACTGCCGATAACCAATCCCGGCGGAGAAAAAGCAAATAGACTGTTGTCATGAGCGAAAAAACCAACACACCTCCGGCGCCTGCAAGAATGTAGCAAATCGCTGCCATAAGACAGAAAACCACCATGCGAATCGGAGCCCTGCGTAATGGCATTCTCTCGAAGGCAAACGAAAACAGCAATCCGATAGAAGAGACCAGGCAGGCGGCAAGTGGATGGCTGTACTGATTGTATAATAGAATTATCATGATGGCTGGTACATAGTGCAGGATGGTTGAACGAGGATGGCCGGCGTGAATATAATGCTGTCTTGAAAGCTCACAGAGGCACAAAGCAACAAGCACGACTACCAACGCCCCCAGCCATGGATAGTAGTACCACTGTGAAAGAAAACCATATGTGTAAAAAGTCAATCCGCCGGGGAGGTCAAGTGAGTCTCTCAGAAACTGCCATCCGGTAGAGAATAAAGGGACATCGGGTATGATAGTGCCAAAACCGTGATAGATCAGGTCCGGCTTAATAAATTTCCATACGTAGAAATAGCAGAGCAGGAAGAATATCATGCCGAGCAATAATCGGGTTTTCCGGCGTAGCATTGTTCTGTATTCCAAAACCATTAATAGCTCGCTATTCTATTGCCTACTCACGCTCCTGCCAGGGCTCGGATTCTTTGACCTTTGGAGTGGCTGACGTAATGGGAACATCAACTGAAATGCTATCCTTACTACGGGCGGCCCGGCCAAGCTGGGATTTTTTCACCCTTATTCTGCCTGTGATCAACTCAGGAACACTGTACGTTTCCAGCAACGAATCGTAATATCCAGGATCTCGCTGCGGCAATACAAAAGGCTTGTGCAGCTTGCCATCATCGTCAACATAGCTCAGATACGTCCTCGTGAAGAGTCCATCCTGACGCTTGCTGCTGAATGCTATCCACCTGCTGTTGCTCGACCAACTGTGCCATGATTCGGAATACCTGCTGTTAACGGCAACGCTTCGATATCCGCCCGTGGAAAGATCCATTATGTAGAGGTCGCTGCTGGATTGAAATACCGGAAAACAGCCATATTCACACATGCAGAAGAGCAGAAATCTGCCGTCTGGCGAAATCCTCGGAAGCAATATGCTCAGGCCGGTTTCTTCGGCGGATAAGACCGTCTCGATCCGGCCCCAGCTATTGCTGCTGACATCATAACTCACGCGGCAAAGATCATATTTGAGCTTCTCGTAATTCTGAGGCGGCACAGTATTACGGTCTTCCCACAACACCGGTGCACTGCAATAATAGAGATACTTACCATCTGGAGACCACGCCGGATAGGTTTCGAGCCGATTTTTGTCTGATATCTGGGGAGGGCAAACCGCCCTGTTGTCTTCAACCATATAACAGACCAGCGCTGAGTCGAGATCGACAACGTCACGCACCTCCATCCGGCCCGTATGAAAGAACTGGCGAACCTTATTTATCGAGTATACGGCTAATTTGCCACTTGGATGCCACGCAGTATAGCCCCACTTTGAACCGATTTTCCTGACTGTACCATTCCGGGCCAGCAGCGTAGAGCTTCCGTACGTCGCGCTTCGCAGACCAAGTGTCATTGTATCGGGATCGTTGCCAATGAAACTATGGCAGTTCAGACATCCTTCTTCGAAAGACCTGCCATGCATAACGAGGGACTCATCGTAGCTTGTTAGATTACGCTGATAAATACCAATGCCTTTCCACCAGTTGTATATGGGCTTCATGCGGCGATATACCACATAGCCGTCAATATCGTCTTCGGCAACAGTGTTCGATATACTCAGAAATTTTCTCCATCCCTGCCCGGTGTCCATCACATAAATATCAAAGAAAATTTTATTGCCCTTATTGGATCTGAGCAGAGCCCGCCATTCTCTCGGAGGAATTTGCATTAGTCCTGTCTTGCTGAAGATGTCTATTGCCTTGCCACCGTCAGCATGAATCCTGGCGAAGTATTGTTGTCCCTCTTCGAGAATCCTGAAGTTGATTGGGGCGATATTGGCTGGGATTACGGTATCAGAATAATCAGGGCTTATTTCCGGTTCAACTGCTATTTCGACATATTCCTCGATTGCCTTTGGTGAACTCCGGATAAACCACAATCCAGCAATGATAGTAATGCTGCCAAAGAGGATTATTATATTTAATCTGCTTCGCAATTCATGTGCCATATGCGATTAGATAGTTATTAACGTTCTGTGACTGTATTCCAACCAGCGCATCATAGTCGAGCCAGTCCATATGCTAAACGTCGGGTGCGCCGCTGGGACAAGGTATACTGCTACGCACTTATTGATAATTATACTATAGCTCCCAGTTTTCTGCAAACAATGCCGCAATGAACAAGAATAATACGTTCCTCATGATTGTCTCACTTAAAGCATGTTACTTCATCTCGATTAACACGGCGTCCTCGCCGTCGAGAGTTAGTTCGGTTTTTTTATCGCTCCAAGTGATGGTCCGGCCGTGAATTAATTCGCGCGAGGGTTTCGGGGTGTCTCGCTCCAGCTCAATCGTTACGGTTCGCCGTTCGGAACTGTCGTTGAACACCGTAAAGAGCCTGTCACCGAATCTTTCCACATAAACGTGGCTGTCGCTCGAACGAGCCAGCGTGATCGGCTCCCATCCGGCCTCGGCGACCAATTTACATAAGGGAATGTATTTTTTGAAAAGGCTTCGATCTCGTTCGTATAGTTCCGGCCGGGAGAAATAATGCCCCTGTGAAGCGTTGTGGCTGAAAAAGCCTGGAAACATGCCGTAAGCGACCGACCGCTTCATGTATTTCTCGACGAGTTCGTGAGAAAAATCCTCGAAGCGGGTATTCATCAGGAAACAGTAAGGTTTACCCTTGCATAATGAACGTTTATAAAGCATGTCACGGTCTGACATCGGCCGCCAGGTTCCACTTGGATTCCAATCGGTCTCAGTACCTATTACATCCAACTGCGGCACCAGCCAGCATAGATTATGGGGAGTGGAATTCGCCATCATGAGCTTGTTCATTGCATGAATATCTTTGGCGATGGCGCGGATGTATTCGAATGATATCAGGCCGCGGAAGATAGCCGGCTTTCTGCTGTCGAGCGAGAATGTCAGAGGCGTTTGGGTACAGGCGAAGTGATCTCGTCTAAAGTCAAGCTCGTCTGTCACGTATCCTTCGCTCGAATCGATATACTCGCCGTCCAAATCGCCTCTTGCTTTGGGGCCATAAAATCTTTCTCGGTATTTCGGGTTCCACTTGTTCTTAAAATCCGTAACTTCGCCTTTGATTTGCGGCATGGAATTTATGCTCCAAACAGCCCCATTGCACCAGGGTGTATCCTGCAGACGGGCGGGAAACCGTCCCTTTTGATCATGATAGCCGCTGGTGAATAAGGCCATGGCCCGGGAATCCGATTTTTCATCGGCAAGACGCCGGGCCTCGGCTAAAGCACTTTCAAGAGTGCGGGGCATCTCTTTTGGCATGGACATCCACCAGGTCATCGGCTCTGTGTAATGGAAGGTAATGATGTGGTTTTTATCGTCCCACTGCGTTTCGTTGTTGCCCTCCTTGAATTTAAAACCGAAATCCTGCCAGTTGTTAACATCGCTGATCCTGGCGAAGGGCATCCAGAGTCCCTGCTCAGGCGTCCGGCAACGAAACTGTTCCGGGAAAATTTCGTAGTATTTTGCAAGGGCGGCACGAAAGCCCCATTCCGGATCGAATGTGAATTTGCAGAAACGCAAACGAGCCTTGGATTTCTCCGGAGCCAGCCCGATATCGTAAGCCAAAAACAGCTCTTTACTTCCTGCATTGTAACCGGCGCGGAAAAATGCCGGCCCTTCCATGTCAATCCCGATGCCGATACCTTTATTGCCGCTGACCAAGGCGGCAAACGGATAACGTGACAGCCGACCGTTTGCTCCTGCCGAGAATCTGCCGGCATTCACATATTCCCGATTTGCCTCGACGGTTAGGCTTTGACGCGGATCCTGCAGCCAAAGGCACTTTTCCGCAGGTACTTCAATAGCATATACCAAAGTGACGGCTCGATCCTTGCCGGTCGTATCGGAGATAGTAGCGTCAAAAAAAGTGGTATTGCCGGTTTGCTCCTGGTTACACTCAAGCTCCAATCCCATAACACGGCGTTCGAATCGGACGAAGTCGGAATCCGCAGCCACATCACGAACCTGGAAACCTTCTACAGTAGAATCCGATAGTGCGACAGGTACGCCGTCGAACAGACATGCGCCGGCCGGCGGCTTGAGAACGTGCAGCTCAGGACCGCGGAACAAAGCCTTGCCCGGATGTCGTCGCAGGAGCATGTTAAAAGACACGGATTTTACGGGTTTTTCCGGGAATATGGTGACCTGTACTTTTTCCCAATCATGAGTCCCGATATTGAAAGGGGCGACCTGCCCCCAAAGCGGGCTTCCATCGGAATAGACAAGATCGAGGTAAAGCGAGTAGTCACTGTCTCGGCTACCGCCCACCGCATCAGCCTTGCTCCAGGCGACCGCTATAATCGGCTCTGGTTTGGCCTGGTTTAACGTGACGGTCTGTGAAGCGCCCCGCTGGACCTGGGAGTCAATTGCATTGTCACAAACAAAGATATCATCTTTTGTTTCGAACCCCTTTTGCCAGGGTCTCCATGCACCCGGGTCGAGCAGATTCTCGCCGGCACGGCCGGAAGCGAGAACCTTCTTAAGGGGCGTGCCATCGGAAACGACGCGACGGTCCACACTTTTATCAACGGCCGCTGCATTGATGATGTTTAGTGGTATCAGAATGACACTTGCGGAAAACGTTAAGAATATTTTTTTTATAACATTTCTTTCCATCGTACTTAAACCTTTCATATTACCACCTAAATAATAAGCCCGGCTTTTGACAGTTCATATTACCTTATTTGCTGTGAGATTGTACAGTATTCTGTTAACCTTTCTTTTGCCGAAATCCACGTTTTGTGAGACAGAGGGCTTGTCTTGTTCGAGCTTCTTTGGTATTCTCTTTTTCACTTGAAAGGTGTTTTTATGATACGCAGACGCAGAATCCCGCTCATCCTTATAGTCTTTCTTACTGCCGTCGCCGGGTGCTTTGTTACTCTTGTAGGGCCTTGGCCAACGTATAAAAGCGGTTTTAAGGATAAGCGTTATTACAAACAAGCCCTCGCTGCGATTGAGCAGTACGGCATGCTTTCCTCCCATAGCTCCACCATAAGCCGGTTCGAAGCGGGCTGGAGTTCGCGTTCCATCACACCGCCGATAGGCACTCC
>CAZHBL010000054.1:0-16126 GCA_964530105.1 uncultured Pirellulales bacterium
GGCACATAGACACAAGATACATCAAAAAACTCTGTATTGCTACTACAGTCTCAATGTTTTATTGAGTTAGATATCGCAAGACCAAAAACGAATAAAGGGAAGAAATGCTTGGAACGCTTTACCTGCTTCTTCTTCCCCCTTCAACTACTTTCTAAGCAGGCTAAAAACATCTCACAGCCTTTATAATTGACAATTATCTCTGTGTCCTCGGTGCTCTGTGGCTATATCTTTGACAGGATAACAGGATAAATCCGGTATTTAGTATTTGGTATATAGTATCTGGTTGTCTTTGTGCCTTAGGGGCTTTGTGGCTAACCTTAAACCGTGTTAATCAGCGTTCACCCCATGAGATAGCCTGCCCCATAGGGGGCTAAGTCGTTATTTCACGGGGTAAATCTGTGTCGAATTAAATACTGAATATTTGGTGCAAAATTCTGTCAACTCTCTATAATGTTATTTTAACTCATTGGGAATTATACATAGATTTTTATAACAGGAGATGCACAAATGAAAAGATGTATGGTCATTTCGCTACTGCTCCTTCTCGGCTGTGCAACCGCCCAGGACAAAGCACTCGACTCGCAGAAGAATTCATCGAGTATTGCACCGGCCGAATTGCGATGTGAGTATCTTCCGGAACCTTTGGGCATTGACGCCAAGCAGCCGAGGCTGAGCTGGGAGCTTACGGCAACCGACGCCGAGAAGCGGGGTCAGGCACAAACAGCTTACCGCCTCCTTGTGGCCGGCTCGGAGGAATTGCTTGCCGAGGGCAAAGGCGACCTGTGGGATTCGGGCCAGGTCAAGTCCGGCCAGTCGCAGCTCGTCGAGTACGGCGGAAAACCGCTGTCATCCGGCGTGCGCTGCTATTGGAAAGTGCAGGTTCGCGACGAAGGCGGAGCACTTTCGGCCTGGAGCAAGCCGGCACGATGGTCAATGGGCCTGCTGGAGCAGTCGGAACGGTCGGCTAAATGGATCGGCTCGGCGCAGAAGTTCGCCGAGGTCAAGAAACTGCCGCCGGAAGGTGATTATTTGTCCGATCCCTGGCTTCGCAAGGTGATAACGTTAAAAGAAAAACCCCGCCGGGCGGCGATTCACGTGGCGTCCGTCGGCTATCATGAGCTTTATGTGAATGGAGAGAAGGTGACCGATGATGTCCTGAGTCCGAACGTGGCCGATCATACGAAGCGGGCGCGTTACGTGACGTACGAAATCGCCGACCATCTGCGGGCCGGCCGGAACGTTATTGGTTTGTGGCTGGGCACTTCGTGGTCGATTTACCCGCTGTACAAGAGTGAAGACAAGCCGCAGACACCCATTGTCATCGCCCAGGCCGATATCGAAATGCCGGATGGGCAAACCAGGCGGATAATCACGGACGAGACGTGGAAAACCCACCCCAGCCCAAACGTCCTGTTGGGCACGTGGAATTTCACAAATTTCGGCGGGGAATATTACGATGCCGGCAAGGAATTGCCCGACTGGTGCAGCCCCGATTTGGACGACAGCGGCTGGAAGCCGGCCACGGTATATAAACCCGAATTGATACTGTCTGCCGAAATGGTCGAGCCGAACCGCCGGGTTCACGAAATTAAACCCGTCGCCATCGAGCAGGTCGAGGGCGAAGGCTATCGCGTGGATATGGGAGTAAATTACGCCGGCTTTTTAGAATTCGATGTCAAAGGCCAGCCAGGTAACATTATCGAACTGCAATGGTCAGAAGACCCAAAGAAGATGATAACGCACAAGCTCCACAGCGCCTACCGTATCGGGCCGAGCGGCAAAGGCACCTTCAGCGACCACTTCAACTATGGTTCGGGGCGGTGGATTCTCATCAAGGGATTAAGCTACAAGCCAGCCTTATCAGACATTCGCGGTTATAATGTGCGGACCGATTATAAACGGGCCGGATGGTTCGAATGTTCCAACAAATTACTGAACGATATTTACAAAACCGTGTTGTGGACGTACGAGAATCTCAGTCTCGGCAGTTACGTGGTGGACTGTCCCCAGCGAGAGCGGATGGGCTATGGTGGCGACGCCCACGCCACGACACAGACGGCGATGAACAACTACCATCTCGGTGCGTTCTATACGAAATGGTCCCAGGACTGGCGCGACACCCAGGGTAAAGAGACGGCCTGGGGGCTTGGTAACAAGGCCACAAACCAGAACGCCCCGAAGGCAGCCGGCAATCTGCCTTATACCGCTCCGACGTACTGGGGCGGCGGCGGACCGGCCTGGAGCGGCTACTGTGTCACCCTGCCGTGGTATATATATCGCCACTACGGCGACGTTCGTATCCTGGAGGAAAATCTCGATACGATCCGGAAGTGGCTGGCCTTTCTCGAAACAAAGTCAAAGAACGATATGCTCGTCCGCTGGGGCGGCGAGTGGGACTTTTTGGGCGACTGGTTGTGGCCCGGCGCCAAGGGTGTCAACGGCGACACACGCGAGACTCTTTTCTTTAACAACTGCTACTGGATATACAATTTGAAAACCGCCGCGAAAATTGCAGATGTTTTGGGCAAAAAAGACCTTGCCGATACGTATCGGCGACGAGCGGAGACAGTCCGCCAGGCCGTGCACAAGAAGTTTTACAATCCGGCGGAAAACGGCTACGTGAACAACTTCCAGGCATATCTTGCCGCCGCTCTGCTGGTCGGGCTGCCCCCAAAAGAGATTCAACCAGCGGTGTGGAAAACCTTCGAGGACGAGATACTCATCCATCGCAAGGGACATTTTTGGGGAGGTATCACCGGCGGTTATTTCATCGTCAAGAACCTGCTGGAATTCGACCGCCCTGACCTGATGTTCGAGATGGCCAGTAAAGAAGATTATCCGAGCTGGGGCGACATGCTCCGGCGGGGAGCCACGACGATATGGGAGGCATGGGACGGCCGTAATTCCCTGCTGCACAGCTCGTACCTCCACATCGGCGCCTGGTTCATCGAGGGCCTGGGCGGCATTATGCCCGACCCCGCCGCGCCAGGATACAAGCACTTCATCATCAGGCCGGGCGTGTTACAGAACAAGCCTCTCAATTGGGTCAAAGTCAGGTTCGATTCGCCGTATGGCATGATCCGAAGTGAGTGGCAGAAGCAAAACGGGACGCTCACGTTAAAAGTTGCCGTCCCACCCAATACGACCGCCACCGTCTATTTACCGACTACAAATCCGCAATCGATCAAAGAAGGAAATGTCCCCTTGACGCAAGCCCGCGGAGTCAAGCGCCTGCGTGAAGACGAAAAAGGCCGTTGCGTGCTTGAGGTTCAGCCCGGACAATACACATTTGTGGCGAACTTGTAGCGTGAGATCATTTTTACCTCATAAGGGATCAAAATGCTGTAAAAAATAAATGATAATATACATTCACAGGAGACATTATGGTAAACAGAATTGTTTTTTTAATAGCGTTTCTCGCTGTCACGTTAGGCACTGTAATTTGCTTAGGAGATATTAACGTCGTTGCCGAGCCTTATCAGCTCGATACGGGGCTCGTCTCGAGATCTATCTCATTCGAGAATCCCACCGGCGAGCCGGGCCAGGGCGGCAAATCAGCCAGCAAACTCGGAGTCGGTAGAAAAGGCTCGCCGGCAATTACTCTCAAAGCCGGCCAGGATGTACAGCTATGCGACATCGAAGGTCCGGGCACGATCCGGCATATCTGGATGACCACCAGCAATAATCCACTCAACCTGCGAAGCCTGGTGCTACGCGTCTGGTGGGACGGCCAGGAACATCCGAGCATCGAATGCCCGATCGGCGATTTTATGGGCTTTGCGCATGGTAAGGTCATGCCGTACCACTCCGCGGTACATTCATTGGGCAGGAACGCCGGCATGAATATCTGGCTGCCCATGCCATTCACCAAACGTGCGAAAATCACGCTCACAAACGACGGCGAAGAGAACGTCCCGCTGTTCTATCAGATTGACTACACAATTAAAGACAAGTATCCGGATGATATTGGCCGGCTGCATGTGTTGTTCCGCAGGGAGAATCCCACGACAACCAAAAAAGACTTTGTAATGCTGCCCCAGCGAAAAAACAAAGGCCGTTTTATAGGCGCCGTTATCGGGATCCGCAATCTGACGCCCGGACAATGGTGGGGTGAAGGCGAGATCAAAGTCTATATGGACGGCGATACCGAATTTCCTACCATCTGCGGCACGGGCAGCGAGGATTATGTGGGCCTGTCCTATGGGATGCAGCAGACGCCGTACCTCTACAATGGCTGCAATCTGGACGAAAACAATTTTGTTTCGATGTATCGCTGGCATCTTCCCGACCCGATTTCGTGGCAGAAAGAGTGCCGCATAACAATCCAGCAGATAGCATGGAAAAACGGCTTGGCCGAGACGCAGGATGACTGGTCGAGCGCAACATTCTGGTACGAACCGGTGCCGAGCACCGCCCTGCCGGAAATGCCCGATGTCACGCTGCGAACCGTAAATATCTGGTCTAACGAAAAAGATATTGTAAAGCTGTTTAACGGCAAGGACCTGACCGGATGGGAAACCAGCGGCAACGCCAGGTGGGCCGTACAGGACGGGATGCTCGTCGGAACACAGGGCGAGAACAATGCCCCGGGCGACTTGTTCACCAAAGAAAGTTACAAAGACTTTGTTGCGACCCTCACCTATCGGACAGAGTGGCCTTGCAACAGCGGCCTGTGGTTCCGTTTCCAGTCGCCGAACAAAGCGTACCAGGCGGATGTCCTCGAATACAAAAATCCGGTGGCATGGTCCGGCACGCTTTATTGTCCCGGCAAGATGTTTCTTGCGATTAACGAGGACAAGACAATCGTGAATCGTGATGACTGGAACACAATTATAGTGCGGGCCGAAGGCGACCACGTCCAGGTATGGCTTAACGGCCGGAAAACAGCAGATGTACACGATGAGACTACCGATTCGGGCAAGATAGGATTCCAGGTCCACCCCGGCGCGGAATTCGGACCGATGAAAATTATCGTACGCGAATTATCGCTCAGACCACTTTAAGAGTGCGATGAGGCTATTATGGATAGGATGAGGTCTCGGCAGCATCAGGCCGAAGATTCCGCCGGGGCTTCGTCCTGGATATATGCCTTGCCCTTGTAGAACTGCACCGCAATACAGAACAATACACCGGTAACCAGCAGCATGATAGTGAAAAACCAGTAATAGTTAGGACCTTTCAACTTTACCGTGCCGTCAGGATTCTGTATGAATCTATTGACAAGCGAGATGAACAGATTGCCCAGCGAAATCGATAATAGATTCAACGAAGAAATAAACGATTTCATTGATTTAGGCGCCTGGGTATAGGCAAACTCCAGGGCAGGAATCGAAATCAGAACTTCACCAACCGTGATAAACCAGTAAGCAAGCATCTGCCACCAGATAGACGGCTGCATTCCATCCATGATCCATTTCTCAAGCAGTGCGGGGATTGCAAATGACGGTAAGGTAACAAAAAAGCCGATAGCGATTTTTCGGATCGGGGTAAGACGGAAGAATTTATTAATGACAGGATAAATGATGTAAGCAAACAGCGGGATGGCAATCAGAATCATGATACAGTTGGCTGCCTGCATCTGGGCAGGAAGGATTTTCCAGTCAACCTGATGGAGTCCGCCTAATTTGCTTAAAAGCGAGCCAAAAATTGTCTGGTCTGATATGTTCCATTTCAGGAAAGTAAGGTTCATTCTTTCGGCCTGGTAAATCCACTTGGATGTAGTCTGATCGAACAGTGACCAAAAGACTGCAATGAAGATAAACAGGAAAAGAGACAGACGGACGATGACCAATAATCCTTCTTTACTGAGCAGGTCCTTAACGAAGGCCTTACCCTTTGGGGGGATATGAACCATTGATTTTCGGCCTGCCCAGTAAGTTATGGTAGCCAGTACCATGAAGATGCCGGGTACAGCCAGGGCGATCCTGACGTCCTCGTACTTATCGTATATCCATGGCGATATGGCCATAGAGAAAAAGGCGCCTAAATTGACGGCCCAGTAGAATACATTGTATGCCTTGGTAATCAGGTTCTGGTTGGACTTTCCGAACTGATCGCCCACGTTAGCTGAGAGACAGGGCTTGATTATCCCAGCGCCGGTTGCAATAAGGCCAAGGCCAATCATCGTTCCGAGGTAGGTCTGATCCAGTGTGATTGCCAGAAAACCCAAGCAGTAAACTATCGAGAAAGCGATGATGGTTCGGAATTTTCCAAGGAACAAATCGCTAATCAGTGAGCCTATTAGGGGTGTAAAATAAACGGCAGCTTTGAAGTAATGCTTCCACTCCATCGCCTTTTCTTCAGTTATTTTCGCAAGGTTGCCATCCCAATCCATTAGATTATGGATAAGAAACAATGCTAAAATTGCGTCGAAAGCATAGAATGCATATCTTTCGGCAGCCTCAGTGAGCATAATATAGGATGTTGAGGAAGGCCATTTTTTCGTTGGAACCGGTGCTGTCATATATTTGCTTTTAGTCATAATCGGGTATAGTACATAGGTTGCTGTCCGAATTCAAAGAAGAAATACAGCAACATTAAAAATTGATCAGGATGACATCCGGACAATTCCAGAACCCGCTTGATTTGTAAAGTTGGAAGTGATAATATCCTTCGTCATGGGGGTGTGTTGGTGATAAAATGGCAACACGACATTAGATTAGGAGTTTGAAACAATGAAAACACTATTGATCCTGATTATGATGTTGACAGCAGGCATTTTCCTTTTCGGTTGTGCACCCAGGGCCAGGCAAAATGACCTTGAAGGGTTCATCACGGCACACGTCGAGAAAATCATGCCGCTGCAAAAGGAAAGAAACCTTGCCGCCTGGGACGCTGCAATTACCGGTAAAGCCGAAGACTATAAAAGGGCCAGCGACCTGACACTGAAGATTCGCCAAATATACAGCAATCCTCAGGATTTTGCATTCCTCGATGAAGTGAGAAAATCAGGAAAAATCAGCAATGCGATTCTGGCGCGGCAGTCGGATTTGCTGTACAATCGCTACCTGGAGAACCAGATAGAGCCCGAACTGCTCAAACGAATTGTTGATCTGAGTTCGCAGATCGAAAGGACCTTTAGTACGCATCGCGGCAAAATCGAAGGGCAGGAAGTAACCGATAATGAGATCAGAGAGGTTTTGAAAACACAGACGGATTCAAATAAGAGAAAGCAGGCCTGGCTGGCCGGTAAGCAGGTCGGAGCGGTAGTCGCAGAAGATGTCATCCGTCTGGTCAAGCTGCGCAACCAGGCGGCCCAAAACCTCAAATTCGATAATTTCCATACTCTTTCTCTTGCAGCCGTTGAGCAGGATGTCAATGAGCTGGACCGGATCTTCGACGAACTCTATGAATTGACCAACGAGCCTTTTGCCAGATTAAAAACCGATCTGGACCGGATATTGGCGGCTAAATACGACGTTGCAGTTGCGGATCTCATGCCCTGGCATTATCACGATCCGTTCTTTCAGGAAACCCCGATGGTGTACGACCTGGATTTGGACACCTATTACGAAGATAAGGACATCAAGGAGCTGGCTGCAAGGTTCTACGCCGGCATTGATCTACCGGTCGAATCCATCCTTGCCAACAGCGACATGTATGAGCTAGAAGGCAAGAATCCTCACGCCTTCTGTGAGGACATGGATCGCCAGGGCGACGTGCGAGTCCTCTGCAATATCAAGAATAACGAATACTGGATGGAGACCGCTCTGCATGAATTGGGCCACGGCGTTTATTTCAAATACTGCAATCCGCAAGCGCCGTATCTGTTCAGAGAGCCGGCACACATCTTTACAACCGAAGCTATTGCGATGTTCTTCGGTCGGCTGAGCCGCAATCCCGCCTGGATGCAGCAAATGCTGGATTTGTCGGACCGGCAGCGATTGGAGATCGAAAAAGTCAGTGACAAATACGCACAGCTCAAGCAGCTCATTTTCGCCCGCTGGGCCATGGTAATGTATAACTTCGAGAAGCAGCTTTATGCAAATCCAGACCAGGATCTGAACGCGCTGTGGTGGCGGTTGGTGGAAAAGTATCAGTTTGTGAAAAAGCCTGAGGGTAGAGACGAGCCGGATTGGGCCGCCAAGATTCATATCCCACTCTATCCCTGTTACTATCACAATTATTTGTTGGGTGAACTTCTGGCGTCTCAACTGCATAATCATATCGTGCATAAGGTGCTAAAGCTCAAATCGGACCAGAATGTCAGTTATGTCGGCCAAAAAAAAGTTGGAGATTTTCTACGCAAAAAAGTTTTCGAGGTCGGCATGCTCTACCGCTGGAACAAGATGATAGAACGCGCCACGGGTGAGCCACTAACGCCAAAATACTTTGTCGCCCAGTTTGTAAAATGACATCGCGAGTTTCTAAGATGCGTAGGCAATTGACCCGACAATCGCTATTTTCTAACTATAAGGAAACAGTGAGCTATGGATCCACATGAACAGTCATTACCTGAAATTACGATTAAAGCACTTGTTTTAGGCGTCGTTCTTTCGATGATATTAGCAGCGGCAAACGCCTACCTGGGTCTCTTTGCCGGGATGACAGTCTCGGCGTCGATACCGGCGGCGGTTATCTCGATGGGCGTATTGCGATTGTTTCGAAAGAGCAACATATTAGAGAACAACATCGTGCAAACAGCGGCCTCAGCCGGCGAGTCCCTGGCCGCCGGTGTGATATTTACGCTGCCGGCATTAGTCATCATGGGCTTCTGGAAAGATTTTAACTTTTTTTGGGTAACGATTATCGCCGGGTTCGGCGGAACGCTCGGCGTGCTCTTTACCATCCCGCTCAGGCGCTCACTCATTGTCGAAGGTGACTTGAAGTTCCCCGAAGGAATCGCAACGGCAGAGGTGCTTGAAACGGGCCAGCAGGGTGGCTCCGGAGTTGTGTACATCGGCGTTGCATCTGTTATCGGCGCCCTCTTCAAAGTCGGGGCAAAGGGTGTCGGCCTCTGGCCCGAACTGGTCGAGGTGGCCGGCCGGGTCAAAGGCTCTATTGCCTACTTCGGCTCCAACCTCAGCCCCGCCCTGCTCTCAGTAGGCTACATCGTCGGACTGAACATCGCCGTGCTCATTTTTCTCGGCGGCGCACTAAACTGGTACGCCGCTATTCCAATCGTGGCCGCACAAGATAAATGGCCCGTATATCAACTCGAAAGTGAAGCTGAAAATCCGGACGCCTGGAACGCATTCACACTGGCTTATGAAACTGTTGAACCGGACTCGACGGCGGAGCAAATCGAAGCGATAAATAAACACAACGCCGAGATTAAAGCTCAACTCGGAACGGCCGTCGAAGCGGTGGATTATGCCGGGCGAATCTGGTCGAAACGGACGCGATACCTCGGTGTCGGTGGAATGCTTCTCGGCGGTTTGTGGACCATTTTCGCCATGCGAAAATCGCTTTTCAGCGGTATCGCCAGCGGCCTGCGTGCATACCGGCATGTCAAAGGCAGCGAGAACACCATCGCAAGGACAGAGAAAGACATGTCCATGAAGTGGATTCTTATTCTCATCATCGCCTCGATTATTCCGCTCTTTTTGGTCTACCAGTATTTCGTCAAAGATGTCACAGTCTCGATACCGATGGCTGTGGTCATGCTGATTGCGGGCTTTGTATTCTCGGCCGTCGCGGCTTACATGGCCGGGCTTGTCGGCTCCTCAAATAATCCGATCTCCGGCGTCACCATTGCAACCGTCACCGTCTCGGCCCTGCTGCTGGTCGTCCTGATGGGACGAGAGAGCGTCAACGGGCCGGCCGCCGCCATCATCATCGGCAGCGTCGTTTGCTGCGCCGCGGCCATCGCCGGCGACAACATGCAGGACCTCAAGGCCGGCCAGATCGTCGGCGCCACCCCCTGGCGCCAGCAGGTCATGCAACTGGTCGGCACCGCCGCGGGTGCTTTAGTCATTGCGCCCGTGCTGATGCTGCTTTACAAGGCTTACGGATTCCGCGGCCAGCCCGGCGCCGCGCCCGATGCGCTCTCGGCCGTCCAGGCCAACCTCATGGCATCGGTCGCACGCGGCGTCTTCAAAGGCGACCTGCCCTGGACCTACGTCTTTATCGGCATGGGTATCGCGGCGGCAGTAATCGCTTCGGATGAATATCTCAAGCGACTCGGCAGTACGTTCCGCACGCCGGTTCTTGCCGTCACAATCGGGATATATCTGCCGCTGGAGCTGGCTGTACCTATCTTCCTCGGCGGGCTGATTCACTACGCCACCAGGCGATTCCACACACGACAGCAGACTGCAAAAGAACAGATAGAAAAATCGAGCCGCAATGGGCTTCTTTTCGCATCAGGCCTTATCACCGGCGAGGCCCTCATGGGTATTATGCTGGCCATCCCCATCATTATCCTGAAGCAGTTTCATATAGACCTGCCGTTCTTACACATCAACGCCATTTTCGTCAAGCTCCTGGCCTTAGCCAATATTAAGCCGTCTTTCACGCCCCCAATCGGCCAGGTCGGCGGCAGTATTCTCCTGCTGGCTGTCGCTTACTGGCTCTACCGCATCGCTCGCGGTAAGATAAGCAGCAGCTAATACGGATTATAATAAATACTCGTGCAGAAGTTGTCATTCTGAACGGAGCGCAGCGTAGTGAAGAATCTCTAACGTTTATTCATATTCCAGATCCTTCGCTTCGCTCAGGATGACAAATAATTGGATGCCTTCAGATTTATTATAATTCGTATAAAGAATTGCGGCGAAGAAATCGTCAGGTAAGTGGAAGCTTCGAGCATTAAAGAAGCTCGCAAATTAGTTGGGCGGCCTTTTGAGCACCTTGCACCGGGATCGGTGGATAGTCTACATTTTTGCCAAGATTGGCAATCACCTTCTCGGCGAGAATCTCGGGAGTTGTTTGGGAATACACCATTTTGACGCCGGCCTTATGCCTGGCTAATCGCCCTGCGACATGAATCTGCTGTTCACAATGATACGCAAGAGGAAAGTAAAGGAATGGACACCTTAGTGCTGTCAATTCAAGCGTCGTCGTTCCGCCTCCCTGTACTATGGCCAGATCGCTCGCGGCAAAATACTCATAAAGAGCGGGGACATATCCCTTGACATCAACACCATCCGGAACGTCCAGGGAATCAACAGGAAGGCGAGGGCCGCATATCAGAGTCATGCGCAGATCGGGGACTTTCCGCTTGATAATAGGGTACGCCCGTCCGCAAAGGTCCAGCAAGTCCCTGCCGATGGCAGTCCCGCCGATGGAACACACAACCAGCGGTTCTTTGCCGTAGCCTAACTTCTCCCGGACCCTGGTCTTGTCAGCGTATTGAGCCGGCACGAACGGCAAAATGTACCCTGTGAACTTATAGTATGTTTTAGCATGGTCCCAGCGGCTGGGAAGAAGAATGCCAAGCCCTTTATCGGGAATATCTTCCAGCTCGCCTGCGAAAAGGGCCAGATTCTCCTGGTTAGAAAAAAGCTTACGATCGGACTTTGCCCATATCCTGTTCCATGAATAAACTCCCAGCTTTTCAATGGGATTACTGTTCACAGAATCCAGTCCGAAAAAATCGTAAATCATAACAAAGGGAACATTTAATCGGACGAGTTTCATCGACAAACCAATGCTTATTTCATAGGTCTCATCGCCGATAACTACATCAAATTTTTCCTTTCTGATTATCCGCTTGAATATTTTCAAGTTGTGTGCCCACTCTCTCCTTGTTTTAGAGGCGTATTTCAACACGCTCATCCCGAAGCCCTTGGCGGCATTTTCAGCAGGAATGCTGTCATTGGCATATATGTCGGCTTCCGGAAGAAGCTTCTCGCCGGCATCTTTCAGCGGGATCGTTGCAGGATGGGAAGCCAGCCAGGACAACTCAACCTCAGGATATTGCTTGCGCAGTTGCCCGGCAACCGCCAGGTCCCTGGTGACATGTCCCATGCCTATTGATCCGCTTATATATAGAATTCTCTTTTTTGCCACTTCCATGCGTCCCTGCTGCATAATTTCGCCTGAATCAACGAGCGATTATTTGAAAGGTCAACATGTCAGGACATCTCTATATTCGGTGAAAATCTCGGACTACCCTACCCCCTGGAAATCGCCTTGAAGGCCTCCGCCGCTCCAATAAAGGCGTCTCTGTCACCCTGGCCCGGAGTTTCTACAAGACGTAGATTGTCCTGGTCGGCCCAGGAAGGATCGATCAGGTATTCCCTCATTACTTCTCGAACTTCTGGCTCAAGTTTAAGCCGGCCCCACAATACTTCGCGGGCAACAGTTCCTTTCCAGACAATCAAAGGTAAATTGAGAAGGCTTTGAATATTAGCCAGAAATATTCCCATGCCCCGGACAACCCTGCCGTAAAAGTCTCCTGCCCAGATTTTTGCTTCACTGGAATATTGCCCAAGATAGGCTTCATCCAGGAACATGGGGGCACGGATTTGACCTTCGGCCTTACCAAAGGTAATATTCAATTCATCCGGCAGACCCAGAGCACTTGCCTCGGCAACTACCCGGCGTTCGATGGAAGCACCGCCGATAATCGCTTCGGCATGACCCCTCTTGCCGCAACCGCACAAAGGAGCAAAAGGGGATGGCTCCAGAACCATATGGCCGCCTTCGGCCACCGATAAGATTTTGCCGTCACTCCAAATCCTCAGCCCGATTCCGGTGCTCCACGTTATGCCCATGAAATAGGATGGTTTACCGAGCAAAGTTGCCATACCGGTCACTGCGGTTTCCATATCGTTGAAAACGAAGGATTCGAGTTCTGCTTCTTTCAAATAGCCTTCGGTCTTTTCCTTCAAGTCAACATCATCCAGAAAATGGGCGTTCGGTGAGTTTTTTATCAACCTGTGGTCTTCAATCACTCCGGCCACAGAATAGGCAATACCCTTGATTCTGCCGCCGTCAAGACCATCGACGACAAACCGCATAAGGGAATCGAGGTCGGAGATAGATTCCTTTTTCCTTTTAAGAATATCAGTATCTTTTATCTTCTCTTTAATCTCCGCCCTGACCTTTTCAACATCTTCTGTTTTAATCTTCTCAATGGCGCTGCTTTCAATATCAACTCTCCGGAAACCGTCGCCGCCGATATCTATTACCCGAATATATTCAGCCATCTTTTGTCCTTTCATTTCTCTTGCTGGAGAAATTGCCAAAGTTCATTTCGAGATTTCTCAATCCATTTTCATCTACCGGCTCTTCCGTCTTACCAGCGGAAATAGTAGTTTCGATTCTACGGTCCTTTGACCGCCAGATCACGTATTTTAGCAAGGCTCTCAATGAATTGAGCCTGGGCTTTGTCCAGATATGTATCGACTTCATCGATATATCCATCGGCAGATGCCGACCAGACACGGTTGAGATAGCGTTCCCCTGCTGCAAAACCGCTCATAACGTCAGCGTACGCCTGTAATCCGTGCACTTCTGCGATACTCTCTCGGGCCTGGACAAATGTATCCAAGTCCTCCACAAAAAGCTCGTCGATCCGGTACCGAACGTCATAGGTATTGATAGACTGTTTCTCTTCGTTAAGGCCCTTCATTTTTTCAACGATACGTTTAAGGCTTTCTTCAATCGACCGAATATCCGAAGACAGCTTTCCTTCTACCCTGCTTTCCCGGCGTTCGCCGAAGCGAACCAGCACGATACCAACAACACCGGTGCCCAACGCGGCTGCAAAATAAACCCAATACACATTCGCTTTGTCTGCTGTGGCTGCCAGGGCCCCAGCGAGAAATCCAACCGTGATCGCCAAGTATCCAAGTTTCTTCATGTCTGTTACTCAGTTAATTCCTATTTGCCCATCGTCCCAGCGATAACAAAATACAACGCGAAACCGACTCCGACCAGGGCTTCTCCCACGATAAGGCCGGCGGCCACGGGGATTCCCACTTCTTCGCTGAAGCGAGGCCCTTTTTTCCAGTCCAGGCCGAGCCGCAGCAGCGTTCCGATGCTGTAAGTCAGAACGATAGCAAACGGCAGATAAAATCCGAGGCCGACGAGAATACCCAGCCCGCCGATGCCGCTGGCGCTCAATAGGGCGCCGAGACCTGCGCCGGCGATATACTTATGCACCGGAACGTCTCCTCCGAGGATACCCTGGATCGTGCTCGCCAAAGCCTGACCCTGGGGGGCCGGCAGGCGATCACTGCCCAGACCGTAGGCCTTGTGAAGAACAAATATCAGGACCATAATCAGGATAGGCCCCAACCAGGTGGCCAGGAATTGTCCGATCTGCTGTTTTTTCGGAGAGGCGCCCACAAGGTAGCCGGTCTTGAGGTCCAACATCAGGTCTGTTGCCTGGGCCATTGCTACGCACGCAGCGGCGCCGACCATGATCGATGAGATAATGGCAGCCCTATCGCCAAGCCCTCTGCTGATTACAATCAGGATCGTCACTGCGATCAGAGTCATGCCGCTAAGCGGAGACCAGTTCGTCCGGCCGATACATTCGGACATGATGACACCTGCGACCCAGATCCATACGGTCCCGAGCAGGGCCATCAGGGCTCCCCGAAAAATGCCCATTTCCTTCACGGCAGTCACGGAAATAACAAAAAGCAGAAGCGTCGCACCTGCGATACCGATATAGAGCAGGCGAATCGGCATTTCATCCTTTGACAGGGCCGTTTTCATCTTGGCCGCACCGTGCATGCTGCGAACGGCACTGACGATCAACGGCAACGCCAGAACGATGCCGGCCAAAGCACCGCCGATAAGCATCCCGATGCCGACCGGCCTAAACAAGCTCAATCTCATGTAATCGGGTATCGTTTGCCCGGCAGTCGCAATTGTCTCCGGCGACGGCAACAGGTTTTGTGCCGCCAGAATCGGCGCCAGAATCCAGTAGCAGACGAACCCCCCGATAACGAAGGAAAATCCTCCCTTGCCGGAGATAAAGCCGACGCCGACCGTCATCAAAGAAATGTACCAGATGCCGTTCATGTATTCCGGCATTCCGATCCGTTTGCCCAGGTCCCAGTACTCGAATCCGCCAAGTCCTTTGATCTGGCTCATGTACTGGCTCATAAAATAGACGATGCCGCTTATGGCTATGCCGGAAAGCAGCAACAGGGCTTTGTGTACCCCGGCGCCGGGAGATTTGAGTATTGTCGCTACGGCCACCCCGCCGGGATAGGTGAGCCGCTCAAAATCGATCATGTGCTTGCGAAGCGGGATAATAAAAGCGATGCCCAGAATGCCGCCGGCGATGCACGAGAACACCATCAGGACCGCGTTGAAACTGGTTTCGCCAAGGATAAACAGTGCCGGCACTGTGAACATCATGCCTGCCGATGCGCCGTTAACGGCGCTGGCGATGGTCTGGTTGATGTTGTTCTCGACAATACTGCTTCGTCGCATGACGCCGCGCAGAATCCCGAATCCCAGAATAGCAGCCAGTTCCGAGCCTTCGATGGAGAATCCAAGTATCAAACTGGCGTATCCGATGCTGATGGCAATTAGAGTTCCTAATCCGTAGCCGACCATTACAGCGGTCAACGTCAGCTCCGGATAAGGTCCTCTGCGGATTATCCTTTCTCCGCCGTCTTTACTCGTTGTCACTATTCGCTCCCCTTTCAGCAGAAGTAAGCAAATTTCATTCGTATGAAATAATAGATGTCACCTTATAGTCGGCTATTTTTTCTATGCCCTGCAAACCCGAAAGCTCTATAAGAAACGCAATGCCCGCAACTGTTCCTCCTATTTTTTCGATGAGTTTGCATGCCGCGGCCATTGTCCCTCCCGTCGCCAACAGGTCGTCCACCATTAAAACTTTCCCGCCGCTCTCTACGGCATCACTATGTACCTCCAAAGTATCCGTTCCGTATTCCAGATCGTAGCTGATGCTCTCGGTCCGCCAGGGCAGCTTGCCTTTTTTGCGTATGGGCACAAAGCCGGCGCCGAGTTTTTCTGCCACTGCGGAGCCAAAAATAAAACCTCTGGCCTCCACGGCAGCGACATATTCGATACCAGCATCTGTAAAATCGGCGCTCAGTGCTTCCACTGCCGCCGCGAAAGCCTTTGGATTGAGTAATAACGGAGTGATATCACGAAATAAAATTCCTTTTTTCGGCCAGTCGGGTATCTCGCGAATATATCTTTTCAGGTCAATTCCTTCGTCCTTCATTTACATGCCTTCCATGGTTGA
>CAZHBL010000055.1:0-15909 GCA_964530105.1 uncultured Pirellulales bacterium
GGCAAAGCCTTTTATTGATTACCTGTCTCGATGTTCTTTCATGCTGCAGCAGGGATTGTTCGTAGCAGATGTATGTTACTACTACGGGGACCAGGGTTTTAATTTTGTGCCTGCCAAACACATCGATCCGTCACTCGGATATGGTTACGACTACGATGTAGTAAATGCGGAGGTTATTTTAAGCCGGATGAGCGTTAAAGATGGTCGTTTCACACTGCCTGACGGAATGAATTACGAGTTGCTGGTTCTGCCGGACAGAAAAGATATGGATCTGCAAGTCCTGCAGAAAATAAAAGAGTTCCTAATAGCCGGCGGAACGGTAGTCGGCCCCAAACCTACACAATCGAACGGACTTACCGACTATCCCACAAAAGATCAGCAGGTTAAACAGCTTGCCGATACGCTATGGGGAAACTGCGATGGGAAAAACGTTCTTGAGCATCGATACGGAAATGGGAAAATTATATGGAGTCGGTCCTCCACAGGACGCCTTACGGTGCTGCGAGAAATCCTTTTGTCACGCAGCATTGGCCCCGACTTCCATTATACCAGCGGTCAAGAAACAGCGGATCTGGATTTCATCCATCGGCGAGCCCCGGAGGCGGACATCTATTTTATCCGTAACAGAAAGAATCGCCGGGAATTTGTCAATGCCCATTTCAGAGTTTCCGCTAAGGTGCCAGAACTTTGGCTGCCTGACACTGGAACCATCCTGCAGCAGCCGGTTTATGAGCAAACGCCGGAAGGCATAAGTGTTCCATTGGAGCTTGCTCCTTCGGGCTCGCTCTTCGTTGTGTTTCGTAAAGCAGTTAGCCGGCCTCATCTGGTTTCTTTAGACCCCGGAATCGATGCAACTACAGTCACCGGAAAAGAAGTCCGTCTCACTGCTTTTGAAAACGGCTCTTATAAAATGAAGGCATCGGATGGGCGGACTATTAAAGTCGAAATAGATCAGATCCCATCCGCCCTTCAATTAACCGGCCCCTGGGACGTTTATTTTCCCGCCGGATGGGGAGCGCCGGATTCTTCGACGTTCGCGGAACTTAAGTCATGGACCGAGCACGAGAATCCAGGGATTCGTAATTTTTCAGGTACGGCTTGTTATAAAAAGGAGTTTGAAATCCCCCGGCAATGGTTCGGCAAAGACAGAAAGATTTATCTCGACCTTGGCAAACTATGGGCTCTCGGTGAAGTTACTCTAAACGGACAATCGTTAGGTATTGTCTGGAAACCTCCTTATCGGATTGAAATCACTAAAACCGCCAAAGCCGACCAAAACAATCTCGAAATTGAAATCACCAACACCTGGGCCAATCGCCTCGTGGGTGATGCAATGTTGCCACCTAACCAACGTTATTGCAGAACGAACATCACGGTTTCCGGAACACCGGGGAAACCATGGAAGGACATTCCTTTGCGACAATCGGGCCTGCTGGGGCCGGTTGAATTAGTACAAGCGGTCGAAAAGACAATTTCACTGGCTAAATAATGATCTAACGAGAAAAATTGATAAGATTCTACTTCACAAACAAAATATTTCATCGTTCCATTGGTGATCTTGCGGTATTCTAACATCCGCGTTACGATGTATCGGCCACGCTTAGTAGCTTATCTGAACAGACCTTCGACTTCACGATGCATTATAATGGACGTCGTGAATCTACCTATGTCATATGGACAATCGTCGTAAAAACGTTGCCAAACACCTATCTGGAGCTTGCCGAATGCCAAGGTAGCTCATGCAGATTATTGAGACATAGCAAAATATCCGCCCCGGTTCATTCATTGAAGGGGAACTCCACGTTACCTCGGGTTCATTGTCCTAACGGAGCTCAGAGCGTTAAAAGTCTCCTGGATATCATATATAGTGCATCCTGCCAAAAGCCGAACATTGCCTGTTCAGGATTCCATGCTAAACAAGCGTCTCGTCGTAATCACTGCCGTTCTTCCACATGGCTGACACAGTCGAAACCAACTTCCTGGCCACAGAGTGTCTGGCATTGGCAGGGATTATTCCATTTGAAACCATCCTTTCATAATAATTTTTAAAAGCATTATCTCCACGTTCTATAGCGCTGGTTGCAGCCCCCATGACCACATTCTTTACTCGTCGGTTGACGAACCACAGTAATTTCAATCTCGGCGGTTTAGGCCTGCCCTTCTTGTCTTTTCCACTGGTAATCCTCACAGGTCCGACACCACAGTATTTGTGCAACTTCGCATTGTTCTTGAACCGCCATGGGGTATCGAGATAGGCAAATATCGTCGTCGCGCGAATGGGCCCTACGCCTGGAAGATTGCACCAGGATTTGATGATAGGATATTTCCGGGCATAGGAGCTGAATTGCTTCTTCGCCAGCTCAACCTGCTGTTTGGTGGCATCGTAGCCAATCCATAGCATTTTCAGTTGAGCTTTCAAGACGGCATTGTTGAGCCCGCAGAGCCACTGATGACGATGGAGCTGGTTACGAACGACCTTCCTGGGAATGCGCACCCCATGCATTCTGCAGCAAGCCCGAATCTTGTTGATATGCCTGACCGCATCATGGACTCGGGCATGATAGAGATTGATCCAGTGCTTAAGATTCGCCCGATGGACGTCACTGGTATGGTGAACTGCCTTGAGGAAATTACCTCTGAGAAGAGCAGCAAGCTTATCGGCATCGATCTTGTCATCCTTATCTCCTTCAGAAGTTATCAATTTGTTACGCCGTGGATCAGAGACAATTAATTTATCCACCTCTTGGTTGAGGTTGCGATATAACCAGCCGGCCATAGGTCCTTCTTCCATCGCAAGAATCTTTTTGCCCTGGAGTGAACTAAGGACCGTGCTGATTGCCGGTATGGTTGTCGGCATTGAATATCTTGCTACGATCTCACCTTTCTGTTCGACTGCCAGTTATGTATTGTTACTATGTACATCTGCTCCAATGTAATACGTTACCATGGCGATCTCCTCAAATTACGGTTAACATTTACTACCTCATTATATTGTAAGGATGCCTGGCTCTTCATACGTTCATTGAAAACTCTATGAAGCCAGGTTCGTCAAGTCCTTAATTTGGTCTGATTGGTTCATTCGTCTATTCGGGTTTTTGCAGTGGATTATGTTTATCTCAAACCTGCATCCCATCCAACTATACGACGACACCCATTCCGATAAACGAGCATTTCCGCTCAGTCTTCAATTCGAGTTGTCGCCATGCCAATTCAGAACAAACTTCAAACTTGAACAACTTCAACACTCCAAAGATCTCTCTAACCAGCAATCACATCAACATTTTTTTCAATTTTACTGTAGCCCGCTTTCGCCGCCTTCGTAAGAAGGTTAGGCGGCGAAAGAAACGGGCGGTCAATTCGGAGCGTTCTTTCACTGTATAGATGGACCGGTATTGTCATGTCTACTGACATCAGCGTGGTATCCAACGGCTTCTGAGGATAAATATTGGTTTCTTACCCGGCTTTAATTCTATTTCCGCAAGACCGCCGGCTTGATTGTCCAGGCTTGCAGTTTGGCAATTTCCATCATACGGGGAGCGTTAAAACCTTTCGGGAAGATTACCCATCCCCAAAGGCCGGGGGAATCATCAGCAACGTACTGTTTCGCCTCCAATTCTCCCTGCCGCATCGGAATATCTCCCGAATAGCGTTCTTCTGCAACCAGCGACGCCAGTGTGACGGCAAAATCCTCCGGGCGCATTGGCTCGCCGGCCACCCATATTATGGACGGCAATTGTTTTGTACCGTGAACAATACCAAGCAGCTCCCGGGCGGCTTGCTGGATCGCATCCCACTTGAACGTGCCCTCGGTCACGAACCGCTGCGGCGCCGAAGCCGGGCCATAAGCAAATTCCAATGTGATTTTTTCCGGTATACTGTCCTTACTAATCTCAGCGACATAATTTGACAGGGCCAACAAGCCCTCCGCCGCCGAAACGATCTTTCCGTCCAGGCCAACATAAGAAAGGTGCTTCTGAAAGGCTTTGGCAATAGTCTGGACGTTGCTTCGCGTCAGGGGTTGGGAATAGACCCGGTCCGGATACAAGGAAGGGATTTCTCTTGCCGTCACCAGCCGTACATCGGGATGGTTGACAATGTGATCAAGGTAGGTCTCAAAGGCATGAAAAGCCTGTTCCTGTTGCTCGCTCGATTTCAGGGGGGGCAGTTTCCATTCCGATCGCGGTGGATTTGCACCTCGGGCGAAATTGACGCCGTCCCAGAACTGCCGGTGCAGGAACTCGCAGGGATGATAGTAAATGCTGACGATGCCTCCGCCTTCCTGAATTAGCTTCTCATGGACACGATCGAATTTTGCACAGGCTTGTTTGACCTCTTCGTTCGTCCAGCCGGTCCTCATGACGCAGTCACCAAGCTCCAGGATAGTCAATATGCCGCAATACCGGAAGGGACGATTGTTCAAATTGACGTGCGAGGTCTCGTCCAGATAGAGAGGAATCCCAAATGCGTGCAGAGCGGCATAACTCTCCGGGGTCCAGGAGCCGCCCGGCTGGCCGTAACATGAGGGATTGACGCCAAACACGTGCCGGACCGTCTCAAGTCCGACACCCTCCCGGCGTATGAATTCAGATACGCCTTCGTGCCAGTCTAAGTCTCTGGAATATTCCGAAGGTGTGGGATGGACACTGTGGTATGTGGAATGGTAAGCGATATCGTTATTCGCCAACGCTAAAATCACATCATCCCGTCCGCGTTCTTCCAGCACTTTGGCCTTTTCGCCCACGATTTTGAAGGTGGCTTTGACGTTCCTCTTTATGAACATCTCGGCCAGCCGTTTGGCCGCGTCGTCAGCTTGAGGCAGGATGAAATCTTCCGTATCAAACCAGAATGTAACGTACACCACCGGCTGCTCTTTAGCTGCCAAGGGACACGTTGTGAAAAACAAACACAGGACCAGGACAAATAGGTATGATGTCTTCATAGCATATCTCCTTATTTCAACTGTTAGTATAAACAAGATACATTACATACATCAAGAAATCTGATTAGCTTACAACTCAATACATCGAATGCACGGCCAAGATTTTGGCCTGATGAAATCCGACATCAGGTCATTCAGGCAAAATGATGTCCGATGGTTCTTTGCCTATAGACGGCCTCGTGAACTTCCAGCCGTACTCTGTGAAGCCGGGTACAAAACCCCCGTGGGAGAGGAAGAACTGTCCGTTCTCGATGCCCACGAAACGGTCGAGTCGATCCGCCTTTCCTGTCTGGTCGTGACTAAAGCCGGCCGTGGCCAGCTCGATCCACTGACCCTCAGCCGTGCGAATCCACTGATTTCCATAAAGAGCTTTTCGGAGCAGGTGGCCGTTGCCACCGCCGAAGTTTTCGCTGAAGCTGTATAGGCGGCGCAGGTAGCCGCCCTCCTTTGGCGCTTTCCAACTGGAGATAAGAAACCATTGCTTTTTGTCCGGGTGAAAGTAGTAGCCTGAGTAAATCGTGTGCGTAGCATCAGTGGGTTTGGCTGTGACGATGAATCGCTGTTTTTGGCCGGTCTTCCACATGTATTTCAAGTGGCTATGTCCTCCCGTACCTTCATTGCCAAAGTCACCTGCATACACACCCTCACCTTTGGCCAGAAGCTTCACGCGGTACTCCTCGCCGACCTTATTGCGGTCAACCGCCTCATTGCCACTGTCCCAGACGCTGAAGATAATCCGGCGCTCGGTAGGGCTGTTGACCTGCATACCGAAGTAACCTCGATGCCAGCCGCAAGCCATATAGTACGTCCAGATCGGATCTTCAAGGGCGGTCACCTCACAGTAGAACGCTTCAACTTTTATGTCCTTGTCCACGGGATAGAAAAGATGTACAGAAGCAGCATTGCGACGGGGCTTGAGATTGAAATGTGCATCTTTTGCCGCCGGGCCATCAAGCAAAAGTGCATCAAGGTCGCCGGATAGCTGCCCCTGTGGATTGAGTGACTCGAGTGTAAAACGCTGGTAGCCGGCTTCAGTGATATCAAACGAACCGAAGTCCGCGGTAACAAGGTCAGTTCCGGCACCCTTGACTAATACCTGGTGCGACTGGCCTGCGACGGTCAGTTGTAACTTGGACGTTGCTTCTGTCGGCAGCCGCAGGGCCACGGAACAATCGAGCTTCCCAAAGGTCTTGATTTCGCCGAACCAGAGCACCTTTAATTCCGGATTGTTCCAACCGGTGATACCGGAGCGTGGCGAAACGCGTGCTCCACGCACGTCCGGGTCGAGATACGCGGTGAAAGCAGAGATGCGCAATTCGGTTGCCGACGCTGTGTTCACCGTACAAACCAAGGAAATAATTGCCTGTAGCAATGCAAAAAAATGGATGTTCCGTTTCATAGTATTCCTAAACAAAAACATGCTGTCGGTTGTCGTCCCGGCATCCGATGCAATCAGTATAGCCTGCCCTTTCTTACAACGCGTTCATATCCAAACAGAATACCATATTACCAGATATTCCTGTGTGAAGAAACTTGCCATTTTGTCCTCGCCCCAATTTTTCTTGAGCTGCACAAAAAGAAGGTCTAAAATCAATCAGTAATCCTATATCTGAATTTAAGGGCCGTCTCTGACAATAATCTCCTCCCGGTAGTTCCGCGCCGGAATTGGATTTATTGGGCTGGAGTGGTTCGTGAGAAATGTAATTGTAATTACAGTGTTTCTAAAGCCT
This sequence comes from uncultured Pirellulales bacterium, assembly GCA_964530105.1. Lineage (GTDB taxonomy): Bacteria > Planctomycetota > Phycisphaerae > Sedimentisphaerales > Anaerobacaceae > JAFGPJ01. The sequence goes on from CAZHBL010000055.1 coordinate 6,670, forward strand.
CACTTCGCTTTTGTTGTTGCAGATCCTGCTCTGAGCTGTCAAAATACTATCCCTAACAGTCATTTTACATTTATGTCAACAATGGTAAAACCTCAATTTGACAAGGAGGCATTAAAATAGCAGAGGAGGAAGTTCTGGTCGTTGCAAGCAAAATCCTGGCTTGCATTGAGAGCAAACAGTTGAAGAGCAATTTCCACTCATGAATACCTGGGTGAGTCTTTCGGTTCGGAAAGGAGTTTATATGAAATCAAGAAGTAATAAATATATTTCCATTTTGTTTTTCGGTTCATGCTGTCTGCTAATCTTTCGGTCAATTGGATATGGTAACGATATATCTGGATGGTATCGCTTTGAACCTCGAAATACACCTCAGCCTGGCGAGATCGGGATGCAAGAATGGTTGGATGTTCCGTCCGGGCGATATGGCAGAATCACACGACAGGACGACAAGCTCATTTACAATGGAAAAACCATCAAACTGTGGGGCATCAATCTCTGCTATAGTGCATGTTCACCGGACAAAGAGTTGGCCAACCGGCGTGCGGCGTTTTATCCCAAATATGGCATTAATAGCGTACGATTGCATAAGTATGCCGATGGATCGGGCTGGGCGGGTATTCAGGCCGTGGATAGTTTTGCCGAGTTTGAGCCCGAAGCTTTGGACCGGATGGATTACCAGGTCGCCAAATTCAAGGGGGCCGGCATCTTTGTTGAGCTTTCGGCGCATTTCGGCACAGTCAAAGCAGGTCCTCTCGATAAGCGTGATGTACCCTATATCGAGGAATTCGGCTCATTTGATAGGAGGAATAATCGGATCGCCTGTCCACACAGTGCCTATTTCTACTGCCCCGAACTTCAGAATCTTCACATTCGCCAGACTGTCAATTTGCTGAAGCACTGTAATCCTTATACGGGATTGACTTATGCCGAAGATCCTGCGATTTATGCGATTGAAATCATCAATGAGCAGAGTGTTCTTTTTTACACTTCGATGGCACCATTGCAAAAAAGCCCCACTTTGCGGAAATTAGTGGCGGGTCAATTCAGCGATTGGCTCAAGACCAGATACGGCAGCCACGCTGGACTGCTGCGAGCATGGGGACAAAAGGCTCTGGACAGCTTTCAGAGCGAAGGCTTTGCCGCAGGAGAACATCTGGACAAGCGAAATATCCTTCCCTTAGGAAATCCGTGGTATTGGGACCCTGTGCAACTGAACGGTTCGCAGGCTTATCAAAGGCAAAGGCTGCTCGACAGCCTTGAATTCCTATATCTTTTACAACAGAAAGCTTATGACCGGTATGTGCAGGCCGTCCGCAAGGTTGGTTATACCGGTGAAATTCTCGGATCGAACTGGCAGGCCGGGCGGGCTTTGAGTCACTATGCTAACCTTCACACAGACTATTTAGTGGGTATGATTGACCGCCATAACTATTTTGGCGGAGGAAAGAAGAACCAGATCAGCAATGCGAGTATGTTGTCGGTTCCAGGTTCGGGTATGCTTAGTGCGGGAATGCAGCAGGTAATTGATCGTCCTTTCATGTTATCAGAGTGGATTCACGTATTCCCGAACGAATGGGGAGCCGAGGGGGTTGCCATTATTGCTGCTTATGGAATGGGATTACAGGGCTGGGATGTTTCGTATATGTTCCAGAATCGCGATAGTGGCGGTTTCAGCGAAAGGATCGGACGGGATCAATGGGATGTGACAGCTCCGCAAATATTGTGTCTGTTCCCTGCCGTTGCTCGACAGATCTTTCGAGCAGACGTAACCGAATCGGAAGTAACCGCCCGACGATACGTCCACGTGCCATCGCTTTTCAAGGGCAAGATCGGTTTTGATGACAAGACGATTCAACAGTATGACGTCAAGGCCTTTGATAGCGATAAGGTACCGGCACAAACCCTTGCCGTAGCGCGCAGTGTCGTTGAGTTTACAAATGAGTTTCAGGATACACCCAAATTTGACATGAGTCCTTACGAAAAGGATGGATGGCTGACTTCAACTTCGGGGCAACTGCGATGGAAATCCGGCTCATCGAAACTGGATGGTTGTTTTACGATCAACACGGATGCTACTAAAGCGATTGTGGGTTTCGGTAAAGACCGGACATTCGAGCTTGGAAATGTGACGATCCAGCCAAAGAATTACTTTAGCGCAATTTATTTGACGGCAAAGGAGCCCGACAAAGACATCGGTTCTTCCAAAAAGATACTTCTTGTCGCCATTGCCAGAGCCCGCAACACGGGCATGAAACTCAATGAATCAGAAGATCAGATTTTAAATAGGGGCGAAAGTCCCATCCTTATGGAACCGGTTAAAGCAAAGATTACGTTGAATCGTTTAGGTCAACCCAAAGTATATCTTCTGGACCATGATGGATTGCACACGCCACAGACGCTTGAGGTGCGGAACAACACCTTTGAGATCGATGGTAATCGTGATAAGACCTGCTATTACCTGATCACATACTGATGTTAATATTTTCTCGCAAACTCAACCACGGGCAACCGGCCCGAGAGATCGAGCGACGCATTGCCGCCTGTGCAGCATATAAACAATGACCTTGGAGCTCACAACCGAAAATCGTTGACGGTAGTGTGATCACCGGGGGTCGGCCCGGTTGACCAGGTTCCCTTCTTCATCCAAGTGGACCCAGGGGCCACTCACGTGGTAGCCGCCGATGATTCTTTTCTTTATCGCTTCCTGCCAGTCGATAGGTTGATCGAACTCCGGGCTCGGCTCGAAATACCCGGCCTTGTGCAAGTACTTTGGCTCCCTGAGATACCGCTGCACCACCTCGTCATTCAGCTCCACTCCCAATCCGGGTTTCTCGGGCACCGTGTAATGGCCATCCTCGATAAGCGGCTTGACCGGACCGGTCACCAGATCCTCCCACCACGGAATGTCCATCGCGTGGTTTTCCATACAGATGAACCCGCGGATCGTGCAGGCGCAGTGAACGCTCGCCATCGCCCCTACGGGCGAACCCGCGTGATGGAACATCGTCTTGATGCCGTGCCGATAGGCATAGTTCGCAATCTTCTTAGTCTCCATTAGGCCGCCCGACGTTTCCATATCGGGATGAATGATGCTGACGGCCCCTTCGTTTATAAAGGGTTTGAAGCCGCTCAAACCGAAGAGGTCCTCGTAGCCCAGCGTTGGAGTTGGGGACCTCTCCGTGATTTGTCTCATCATCTCGACCGCATCAGGAGCCCTGTACGGTACTACATCCTCGATGTACGCCAGTTTCCTGCTTGGCTTGGCCATGGCCTCACCGAGCCGTATTCCCGAGTCAACAGTCATCCGGCCGAAATGGTCGGCACCCAGGGAAACATCATAGCCGATAGCCTCTCGTATCGTCTCCACGTACTCGCCCCAGTACTCTAATCCTTTGGCCGTCGGAATTCCATTCTCAAACGCTCCTTCTCGGTCCCGGATCAGCCGGGGCACCAGATCCATCTTCAGGTGCTTCAGTTTCCAGGTCTGGACCCGAATCCTGGCCCGTTTGGCATAGATCGCAGGGTCCATACTGGCATTCGTGTCGCCGTACATGGGAATCTTGTCCCGAACCTTTTCGCCCAGGATCTTGTACGCGGGCACTCCCAGCACCTTGCCGGCGATATCGAACAGAGCCATATCGACGGCGCTGAAGCCGCCGCCGAATCTGCCGTGCCCCGAGTACGGCTTGAGACTCTCCATGATACCCTCGATGTCGAGCGGGTCCCTGCCCACAAGATACGGCTTGAGGATAAGTGCCTGGCCCAAATGCCCCGCATCACGCACCTCGCCCAAGCCGTACACATCCTGGTTCGTATAAATCTTGATGATGGGGTAGTCATAGTTGGATGCCACAGTGCATCCGCGGATATCAGTAATCTTCAGCCGGCTCGGCCGCGACCACGTTTGGGCCGGATTGATCGCCAGACCCGTAAACGCCATGCTCATCAACCCTGCCGATTTGCTGAGAAACTCGCGTCGATTCATTGAACTGCACCTCAATTCTTACCTGTATTACCAGGTGATATTTTGGACTTCACAGAGGGAACCGGCCACCGCACGGCCAGAATCTGAGCGTGCTGCTCTCCTTCTTTCATGCCGCTGTAGAATCCAATCAACGTGCCCGATGCGAAGTAGAAGGCGTCGCCCTGTTTGGACGGGTAGCGCATTTCCTTTTTCGCCGCATCACTTCCGGCCACCATCTTGCCGTGGCCGCTCAGTACGTAGTAAATTTCTTCTTCCTTGTTATGTCGGTGCGGGATATTCGTGCCGCCCGCGGCGAAGTCCATCAGAAAGAGGCTGTTGATCTGCTGCGCCGCCGACAGTTTGTCCCGCTTGCTGCGGGTCGTACCCATTAGCAACTTGAATTGGGTGGTCGGCCCATGACTTGCCAGCACCTGCAGCGGCACATCGTCGGCATTCGCCATCATCAGCTCCGGCGTCGGCGGCACCTCTTTTCCATCGGGAATCTTGAACCCCATGACAAGCAGACGCAAGGGCCTCTTTGACTGGTTCGAGATTCCATGCTCAACTCCAACGGGCAGATAGACGAAGTCATTCTGCTTGATCGGAACATTCGCCTGACCATATCGCAAAAAGCCGCTGCCTTCCAGAATAAAAAAGACCCCTTCGGTGTCCTCGTAACCAGCCGTCTTGCTGCTACCGCCCGGATCGACCGTCAACTCTCCAAACCGCACAAGGCCTTTTACGTCGCCGAGGTTCGGATCTCCAACGCCAAATATCGGCTTGTAATGGGCGGTGGCGCTGCTAAGGTCAATGGACTGTTCATGGATATGCTGGACTGACCGCTTTAAAAAAGCCGGTTCCCCCGCGGCGGCAACCATACTGGCGATGGTGATGCATGTCAGCCACACCCCGCCTGCCACGGCAACCTTGCCAGGTACCTCACGCCTCAACGTCGCTCCCATGGATTGCATCTCCTTCTTTGTCAACTCCTGGATGAAAGCGTTCACAATCAGTCTGGCAGTGTAATCCGGCCCGACCGGAATGTCCAGAGAATTTATTGTCTCGGGAGCGAGATGTGACTACAATATCAATGGTCCGAATATTACCCGATGCGTCACCAGACCATCACGGCCGTGCCGCGTCCATTTGGAAAACGAGGTCAGATATGAAATCTTTACTTCAATCCATGATTACTTCGTTCGCCGCAGGAGTCTGGATCATGTTGGTCGTATTGATTCCTGCGCTGAACGCGGAATCGGCTTCCGTGACAATCTACCCCGCAAAACCCATGCCAGCAGATGAGGTGCTTGGGGCTCGGCCTTACGAGATGGTGTCGGCTGACCGCAAGCCGCCACATACACCTATCGTCAATTTCGACTCTCTTGAAGGCTGGCAGGTCGAATCAGCCGAGGGCGCCGTCGCGGACCTGATCAGTTCACAAAGGCAGCGCCTGTGGGAATCGCCGGTTGCCCGGCTCGTCTATCGTGGCACGTCGAACAAGAGTACGATGGTCTTGCGGCCGCCCACGCCGGTGCCGATCCCCGATGCAGCGTCAGCAACGACTATCTGGGTTTACGGCAACAACTGGTCCTGGGCACCCGATCCGGGGACGCCGCGAACCACGATCTCCCTGCTCATCCTGGACAAGGACGACGCGACACACACGCTCGATCTCGCCCAGGTGGGCTGGAAAGAGTGGTGGCTGATCCACAAAGTCCTTCCGGCAAGCCTGCTCGACAAGAAGCCCCTTCGTTTCGCTGGCATACGTGTCACGGGCGGCTCCAACAAAGAGAACCGCGAACTCTTTTTCGACAACCTCGTGTTCTTCAAAGAGATTTTTGCCCCGCTTTCCTTCAAGCCGAGGCCGAAATGCGGCGTTAATCCATTCCCCGGCCAATCGCCTGGGGCCAATACCGGCCCTGGCCGATTGCCCTTCCCCACCCGCGAGGAGACGATCCTGCCCGACAACCTGACGGCAGACTTCAGCACGAAGCTGGAACAGGTGGGTAAGGGCTGGCGGTTCATCTACAAGGATGAGGACACACAGATCGAGTATGAGATCAAACCGAGCAACAGTTTCTGGGAGCCAGTGGTCGTCAAGCTGAACGGAGGCACCATTGGCAAGGCAATGGCAGAGGCAGGGTTGAAGTTTGTCGCCGAGCCTGCAGACGCTCGGCTGATCCAGGTGCAATCGACCGACAATGAGTTGAAAGCATCCTGGCGAACGACCGTGGACGGCGCCGAGGTTGTGATTCGGTCCAACGTGCGCCTGTGGCAGAAAAGCCTCGTCGTAGATTGCATCTGCACCGGCGGGCTGGCGACCGAGCTTTCGTATGGCCGCATCGAAGGCGTCGAGAAGCCGGAATTGTTGCTGTTGCCTTACATGAATTATGGGGGGCATCATCTGAACGTCCTGATGTCGAAAGGCCCGGCCCCGTACTTCGCCTCGGTCTGGATGGACTGGTATCGCTCGAATGCCTCTGCGCCTTATGCCGTGGACAAGATCGAGGCAGACCAGGTTCGGTTGAATGGCGGTGTGCGTTATATTCCGAAGACAGACGGCCGGCGCAACGATCTCTACGAGCGATTTTTCGTCACTTTCTCGCCCATCTTCGAAGAGACGCTGCCGACAATCGCGAATCCTCCGGCGAAGCGCGGACGCGAGGCTGCCACGCGTCTGTGGCAGGAAAGCTGGGGTCCGGCCAGCTATGAGCGCGAGCACGAGCGGTCGAAGAAGCTGCGTGTGTACGGCATCGAGATGCTGACCCAATGTAACCATGAGATCACGTGGCGAGACGGCGGCGAGAGCTTCACGTTCCGCCAATCAGCCGCGCCAGGCAAGGGCGGCGACGAGGCCCTTAAACGCTACGTGGCTGCCCAACGCCTGCTCGGTTGGCGGTCGGGCCTCTATACGAACTACACCGATTTTGCGCCGGTGAACGCCTACTGGGATATCGACCATGTGATGCGTCGGCCCGACGGCAATCTGGTAACGGCCTGGGCGCGGTGCTATTCGCCCAAAGCACTCTTTGCCGTCGAGATGGATCGCAAGCTCGCCCCGCTTATTCAGAACAAGTTCGGCACGAACACCGCTTATACCGACGTCCACACTTCGGTCAGCCCGTGGGATCGAACGGACTTTGACGCCCGCGTGCCCGGCGCCGGGACCTTCGCCGCGACTTTCTATGCCTATGGCGAACTGCTCCTGCACGATCAGGATGTGTACGACGGCCACTGCTGGTCTGAGGGTAATCATCAATGGCTCTATTCCGGTCTCTGTACCGGCAACTACGGCCTGACATACAGCAATCTGCGGCTCTGGGAGTATTCGTACCTGCCTCACTTTGATTTGCTCAAGATGCACCCGCTCTCCGTCGATATTGGCGTACCGTGGACGAGCCAATTCTTCAAGGGCAAGGAAGGCTGGCAGAAACCGGAGAATATTGTTGCGAGCATCGATCAGTTCCTCGCGGCGACGATTGCCTACGGTCATATTGGCTGGCTCGTTGAGGAAACCTACGGCATACGGCAGACCTGCCGGTCGTACTACATGCTCCAGCCGCTTCAATCGAGGTATGCAATGCTCAAGCCGCAGGAGATCCGCTACGGCACAGACCGCGGCCTCGTCAGCTCATCTCAAGCATTCTTGAGTGGTGATTGGCATAAATCGAAGATTTTCGTCCACTATCCCGGTGACTTGCGCATCTGGATCAACGGCAATGCAGAAGAATCATGGGGGATCGAGCACCAAGGCGCTATGCACAACCTTCCGCCGTTCGGTTGGCTCGCCATCGGCACGGACGGCTTCTACGAGAGTTCGGAATCCCTCGATGGAAAACGCTACGATCACGCCAGTTCACCTGAGTGTATTTTTGTTGACGGCCGCGGTACATGGCGCAGCTTTGATGGCATCGCGGCCTCCGGCAGCGTGGCCGTGCGACGCGCGAAGGAAGGTAAAGGTCTTTCGATCATCACAATTGAAGACGTGGACCGGCTCATGATTGCAAAGCCCGGCGGCACATTTGTCTCGAACGATGTTCGAGCAACCATCGGATCTGTCGCTCATGCGGAGGTAATCGCCGTGCAGGCTTTCGACCTGAGCGACAAAGACCTTGGTGAGGTTGCAATTCAACGGACCGAATCCGGATGGGAACTCAAGCCACCCGCGTCCACGGTGCGACTGGACGTTGCCGCGAAGTAGCACCTTGTTTTACAGGTTGTGGCCTCTACGGGAGGAGATTGCTTCATCGCTTCGTTCCTCCCAAGAAAGGAGGTCTTCCGCGCCACTTATGCCTTGCGGTAAGAGCCATTGTCGTGAGCGTTACAGAAAATGTGCTATAGAAACATCAGGTGTGGATCAAGAAGACGAATACAAGTGGACCACCGTTTAATTGTCGAAAGTCTTAGATGGGGTCGAAACTGGGGATTTGACATTTCCCCAGGACAAGTCTGGCGGATACCTGCTTACTGGTTAGTTTGAGGTCGAGCATGATCCGGTTTATATCGTGTGAGCTGAACCGGCATCAGAAAGGAAATGATATGAAACAGTTGGTTAAGCTCAACAAACGGCCACGGTGTGGTGGCCGGGAATTTACTTATGCTCTGCGTTATAAAGGTGAAGGTGGGAAACGGAAATGTGAAAGCCTTGGTCACACAAACCAGCGAAAAGCCGAAAGACAGCCTGGCAAGGACAGGTGATCAGATCAGGGAAAGTACAAGGCGTGAAACTTAAGCAGCTATGAAAGATTTCGTTCGGACAATTGGCAATATTGATTATCGGAGTGTCACATCGGCACATGGTGAGTTGTATCTTCAGACATGTCTTGACCGTGGCAACAGCAAAGCAACCACAGCCAAAAAGCTACGGCATATAAAGAGACTGTTCAAACTGGCGGTCAATCGTAAACAACTTTAGACGACAATTTAATGTCATTCTCAGAAAAGCGGGTGTCAAAAAGGGAACGTTCCATGATTTCCGGAGGACAGCCATAAGCATGTGGTTCGCCAATGTTATGAGTTAGCATGATGTGATGGTCCTTGCAGGACACTCAAGTCTTGCCAAAACCAACAACTTTTATCTTGCAGTAGCCGATGATTTAGTCCATCGTGCAAGGGCTGCAACAGCCCAGGGTCTGCATTAAAAATTGGTACGTTTTGGTACACCCCCCCTTCGGAGACAAAAGAAGGATTGACAACATACGCAGAAAGTCGTTACACTAAGGAGAGTTATGATTAAAGCGCCCGTAGCTCAGTTGGATAGAGCAACGGATTTCTAA
>CAZHBL010000056.1:0-15731 GCA_964530105.1 uncultured Pirellulales bacterium
CGATACTGCTTGTCAGTCGGACGCTGGCACTGAAAGTATTTCTATCTGCGCGGAGCTTAGCGACATAAATGTTCCTACTGTCGGCCGGTCCGGCGTGCCAGACTGCCCATATATTGCCACTGCTGTCTCGTGCAGTGGAGGGAGCGGCTTTGTTTATGCCTTGGACGGTCGTATCGACTCGTATATTTTGGCCAAACGAGCGCATCTCGGTCCTGAAGGAATAGGATTGTTGGGCCATTACAACTCCGCCGATGTCCGCAGCATTTACAGTGACAGTCATGAGCTGGTCAAAGTCAAAGGGCTGGCTCGACTGGTAGGTATAGGTGAAATCGGTTGGAGTGCCGATTCTGCGGCAATTGCCGGATGCGCTGCTGTAGTCTGACGTATCACCTGAATATATGGTTGTGCCATCGAGCGTAATGGTTACGCCGCTGGCGTCAACACCCACGCCGGCATCGGTGACGTGCAAGGTGATGAGGCTGTTCAACGGTACTTGAATATCGTTGGCCGCCGGTGACCGGTTGGTGACCGTAGGCGCAACTGCATCCGGCTGGCTGAAACGGGCTTGAATTGTATAGTCCGCGTCCACTGTAACCGATGTACTCGCTGCATTCGGATTTGTGACCTTACCTGCGCTTACAGCCGTTCCCGTCCAGTTCACAAAGTGATAATTACTTGCGGCTGTCGCCTGGAGCGAGACAGTGGTCCCATGACTATACTGGAAGGTTCCTTCTCCAGGATTCGTTACAGAGCCTCCGCTCGTCGAGGAGATCGATAACGCGTGCTGATTGACGGCAAAATGTGCCTGAATTGTATAATCTGCATTGGCAGTAACCAGTGTACTGGCCGAGTTCGGATTTGCAACCTTGCCGGCATTAACAGCCGTGCCTGTCCAGTTCACAAACTGATAGCCGCTGGTAGCCGTTGCCTGTATCGAAACAACAGTCCCATCGTTGTACTGAAATGCTCCTTCTCCAGGATTCGTTACAGAACCTCCGCTCGTCGAGGAGATCATTAACGTGCGCTGATTAGGATTCGGAGCAGGCATATTCGATGAATCAAAAGGCAACTGGTCCTGCGCATCTGGAATGCCGTCACCGTCCGAGTCAGTTATAGTGCCCGTTCCTGTTGACACACCATATCTAAGATAACGCATATTATTTTCAAATTGCAGGTCTACTACACAAGTATAAGTTTGGCCGTTTAGATTAAGTGTATAATTTACAGTATAGAAATATCCTGTAGTTGGATTAAGGAAAGACAAAGCATTATTAGTATTGCTGGATGAATCAACATTACCCCTATAAAAACGCCTTTGGGTATCTATATAGAAATAGGTTTCGATAAAACTACTACTCAAATCAAGACTCGCCGTAGCAGGATTATTATCAGGGTCAGAAAGTGCATAATAGATTTTTCTACCCGGAGTACCTTGTAGCATAGGATAATGACTATCGGGATTATGGTCTTGTTCAAGTGCATCATCACCATAATAGGCCGTATAAAATGGTTGCTGGTCAGGCCCGGAAACAAATGCGTTCAAAGGAACAGGATTGCCAAAACGGTCAATAACGGACGAGTCATTATTATACCATATCCACCACATCCACGTCAGTACGTTACTCGGGTCGTAATTATCTAAAGACGCTTCTCCCCTTACAGGGGGATTGTATGAATGAAGTATAGTTCTCCATGCCGATGTGCTATTGGCAGGTGGAGCATCATATTTCAGCCACAGGAAAAATTTCAATAAAACGTCCTGCATATTATTTATTCGTGTGGAATCTGTCTCCAGTTGTAGCCATTTTATCAACGCAGTTTCAGCCCATTCGTAGTGAGTGCCGAAAGAAGGAGGCTCGTAAGTCCTGCCCCATGTGGGCCTGCCTACTTTAGACGAACCATCGTTAAGCCAGTATTGGGAAGCCCAGGAACTTCTTCCTGTTGAGGGATCGGCATTCAAGCGAAAAACATAAATTAAATAATCAATATTAAGCCGTATGGCAGCTAAATAGTCTGTCTCGTCTATGGCTGGATTAGTTTGGGCTTCCTGCCAGAACTCCATTAAGAAGTACAGACAGTCCGGCATAGCATGGTCGTTTAACGTCGGCATAAGATTATATGGTATGCTGTAGGGATATCCCGCAACCTGATATAGTCCCGGCCTGTTCTTAAATGTATTATAGGGCCAGATTTGAGGAATACCACCAATGCTGTACGGTGTAGAATTGTCATTACTATCAACAACATCCTTTAAGCCCACCAATACATCGGCAAATGCTTTTGCTCCAGCCAAATACCTATCCCGATCAGGGTCATTAGACGGTAAGGCTTGATATAATTCCAACAAATACAAAGCTGGAAGATAACTACAACCATCCATTGTGCCAATATTCTGATATATGGACAGATATTGACCTTGATGATTACCAGATAAATAATTAACAAAATAACCGAAATCAACATCCTGATCGGGATTTAAGTCCACATTATAAGCTTTTGTACCCATATCCTGCCACCAGCCGTCTGCACCGTTATCTGCCTGTGCAACAAGAAGGGTATCTCCAAGAGATTTAGCACAATTTTTGAGAAAAGCATCACCCGTTGCCTCATAACCCGCTAAAAATCCATGAGCAGCACCCGCCATTCCTGGAGTATCTTCCCATTCTATAAATATGTGCGGATATTTCCACAGATAACCTCCATCGCTATAATATACACGGTCGTTAGGGTCAGCAGGGTCAATAATACTCTGCCTGCCAGAATAACCATATAATGTACCATAAGTATTGTGTTGAATAGCAACTTTCTGTTCCCAATAGGCATGAGCAGCCTTTGTTATGGCATTGACACATTCCTGTTTGGTATACGCATGAACCGTCGAACTCATAACGGTCACTATTGCAATGTTTAATATCACCTTTTTTGAATACATAATAGCCGCCTTTTGTCTTTACTTATTCTGCAACTGAAGTCTCTCTAAATAAACTGCCAGATTTCATGTGCACCATGTATATCCCGGGATCAATCGTACCTTCTCTGCAATTTTCTCTGTCCCATTACATCGAATGACGGCTGGGTTGTTTTCTTCATCCACGACTTCCCTTGTTCCTTTCCCTTTCTTCTCATAAATAACAATATTCACCTATGCCTGTTTATTTAAAGTCAGTTTCCCCAACATCGTTCCTATACGCATTAAGTAACTGCCTTCTTCCTCATCAGAGACCATAAAGTCACTCGGATGCCGAACGACTCGTACAGGCTCGCTAATTAAACTATATTTAATATTTTTCGATAAAACAAGGTTTGTATTAGACGCGATTACCTTTTTTTTGAGCAGCGCAAGCAAATCGGCCTTTTCCGCCTGATAATGCGTATTCCCGCACGGGCTTTGGCTTGTTCTGACGTGGTTCAAAACTTGACGGCATCACTTGAATATACATCGCTTTCTGTGCCCAGCCCCAAAACCGTAGTTGCATGTTAGCATTTTGACCACATACACAAATTTCCCGTGAGACTCACTCAAATGGCCCCATAGTGGCGTTTAGAAGCGGCTAATCGCATCTTCTGTTATACAAAGTTCCTCTAAAGCGCAAAATGTAACGCTTTTTCTGGTCTTTTTTCGGCTTTTCGTTATTTTTCTCCTTTCTGCCAGAAAAGGTACTCCGCCCAGGCATGTAACGCCCATGCCTGGGACCAGCGCATGTACTGGATACAGTTCGTCAGGAACTTGCCCTTCCTGAAGTAGAAGAATCCTCTGCCGTTGTACATATTCTGCAGCATCCAATTGACTATCCTATCGGTGATGTCTTGGAATTCTTTACTTTCTCGAGAGAAGCAGCAGATTGCCTGGGCAGGCGAATGGATGTCTATCGGATATATACGGTCGTGATAGTATTTCGGTGTTCCATCGTCGAGAAAGAAATTCCCTGCGTAGTATTCGACACCCTTCCGATAAGCCGCCCGATGCTCCGGTGCTAATCCCGCATCCAGGATGTACCGAATGGCCTGAAGATTGAAGCCGGTGTGAAAAGAGTCAATCCAGTCCTGAATACTCGTATCAGCATAGAACCATGATCCATCATCCCGCTGGTGGCGCATCGAATAGTCCAGGCTTGCCAGAGCCGCCTGCGTCAGCCGAAGATATTGAAAGGCAGCCAGCTCTGATTCCGAACGTGACCAAAGCCAAACACAGGATCATCAAAATAATGATACACGAATACACACTTGCGCTGAGCCATTACCAATTCCAGTTTCTCCTGATGTTTATTGCCTTTGACCATCGGAGCAATACAAGGCTCTACCGCACTTAACATGCAAATGGAACCTTCCTTGATCCCCCTTGATTCGGCAATCTCGCGGACTAATTTCTCCTTGTCGATACTTGAACGTCTCAAATAGTGAGTCTCGACCCCCAGCTCGTCAGCCTTCGCCCGGCAGCTTTGCCTCATCATCGTCGTTAATCCCTCTGCCCAAGAGGAAAAATCCTTCAGTAAAACGTTTGTGAAGCTCATAAATTTTCTCATACCAGTTTGATTCGCCAACAATCGCAGCGTCCAGCGAGAACGAATTCTATCCAAACCTCTTATCGCACCCATGATTTTGTAATGGTATAATTCCATTAATTTCATAGCGGCATCCTTTCCTTATTTTGCTTATTTTATTTCTGAGAGACTAAAGGATGCTACTATACTTTGTAATAAATTCATTTCCATTAATCTTTTGGTTGCGGCTGAGCGAAGCGAAGCCGCGCTGCGTTAATCCGTGTCTAATATAAATCCTTTTACTTAAATTATAAATGTTGAATTTGAAACTATCATCTTTTCTTATTTCTAACCACTTGGTCCGCTTTTGCAACCCTTACATGTTGGGCCGTTTTATTTTCCCCCTCACCTTCTTACGAAGGGAGAAGCTAAAACTACTTTACTCGAATTTACAGAAAGAATCTTACTACCTTGATTTTCTTGAGGTTCATCGAAAAAGAACTATGATGACGACCGATATTGTTAAAATAGCCGGAGTTCACGAATCCCTAACAGGTCACTTATGCGGGCTTTCTGATCTTAGACAAGGTCGCCTGATGCCGTTTACACAGGTATATCGCACGAGGCGAGCTTCTCATGATAATACAGCATCTACCGCACTGTGAATAATGTTATAAGCATCTGCACTTGCAGCAATCACTCCATTAACAAGCGTATTAGCCTGGTTGAACCGATATTTGTCCCCGGCAATATCTGTAACCTGTCCACCAGCCTCAGTAACCAGAATAGCGCCGCCGGCTATATCCCATTCGTTTTTCGGGGTCACGCTCAGAGTGCCATCGGCTTTCCCGGCGGCCAACCGGGCTAGTTTGTAGGCGATCGAACCACAGGGACGGAGGTTGAGACGGCTTTCATATCCCGCAAATCGATTCTTCTCGATGTCAGACCGACTGACCTCCACCTCGGGCTTGCCGTCCAGACGGTGGTCACAACGAACAGACTGACCGTTTAGCTTCGTCCCGGCTCCCTTCACGGCCTCAAAGATGTCGCCCGTACATGGATTTAGAACGACGCCAAGGACAATCTCCCCTCTTTCGGCCAAGGCAACGGACACCACGTATTCGGGGACTTTCATCACAAACTCACGGGTCCCGTCCATCGGATCTACTATCCACACGCGCTGACATCCGAACCGAGAATCGTCATCTTTGGTCTCCTCGGACAGCCAGCCATACTCGGGAAACTCGCCTCTCAGGTGATCCTGGAGGATCCTGTCCGCCTCGATGTCGGCCTCCGTTACAACGGTACGGTCAGCCTGCATGGCCGCCTCCTTGTAGTGCTCGTCAGCGATACGAAGGATGGCTTCACCAGCCCTGCGAGTGGCTCGCCCGGCTACTTCCAGTTCTTGCTCAAACATCTATCACTTCGTCCCAAAATCACGGGTTTAACGGGAATCTAGAATGGCCACGCCCAAGGTATAAGAATTACCGCAAAAACCAATAGCGTCAGGCTGAGGGGCAGACCAACTCGCATGAAGTCCGCGAATCGATACCCTCCCGGGCCGTAGACCATCAGGTTTGTCTGGTAGCTTAGAGGAGAAATGAAGCTCGCCGAAGCCGCAAAAACAACCGCCATGACGAGAGGACGGGGATTCACGCCCGTCTGTGTGGCGACAGCGACGGCAAACGGAAAAACAAGGGCCGCGGCCGCATTGTTCCCGATCATTGCAGCGAGCAAACTTGTCATTGCATATGTCGCCGCCAGCACACTGCGTCCGCCTATATTCGAGGCGAGCCGGCCCAGGGCATCAGCCGCCGCGGGGACCAGTCCCGAATTGACCAGGGCCCTGCTCAGGCCAAAAGCTGCCGCTATGGTGACCAGAGTGCGCAAATCAACGCTCCGGCGTGCGTCGGCGACATGGATGCACCTTGTAAGCACCATTAGACCCGCAACCAGGAACACCGCCACGACAATCTGCACCAGGCCGCCGACCATCAAGACTATCAGCAGCAGAAGAAGAAGCAGAGAGATTACAGTCTTGTCATGCCGGACCGGTCGAGAATCATCCAGACCCCCGACCAGGAGAAAATCTGTGTTGTTCCGGTTTGCTCGCGCAAAATGAGGGCCGGCTTGTAAGAGTAGCGTGTCGCCGGGGCGAATCACTATGTCGCCGATCTTGCCGGCCAGTCGTTCGCCCCCGCGATGAACAGCCACGACGACCGTATTGTAGAGTGCCCGAAAGTCAGCGTCGCGAATTGTCTTACCGGCGCTGGGGCACGTGGGGGAAATGACCGCCTCACACAGTGCCCGGCCTTGCCGCGGCATCAAGGGCGTGGCCAATTCGTCGCCAGGTACGGCCACAAGACCTGGAATGCGTTCCAGATCGACGATAGTGCCGACTATGCCCGTGAACGCCAGGATATCGCCGGCCCGAAGGACCTGATCAGGAGCTACGGGCGAGATAACCTCGTCCTGACGAGTAATCTCCATTAGAAACAAACCCGGCAGTTGACGCAGCCCGGCTTGTTGCACGTTTTGGCCCACGAGTCGGCAGTCCGGCCGAACTTGCATATTGGCGAGATACTCGCGAGCCGAATCCGACATCTGTTCGATAAAACCTCTTCGAGAGGGAAGCAGGCGCCGGCCGACGAAAAGCAGATAAATGACTCCGATGATGGCGTAGGGTACGCCTACGTAGCCAAGCTCAAAAAAACCCATCGGGGCAAGACTCTGACCCAGGGAGCGGTCAGCCTCCGATGCATCCTGCATCAATCCATTGATAACCAGGTTCGTGCTTGTACCAATCAGCGTGCATGTTCCCCCGAGAATGGACAGGTACGACAAGGGTATCAGGAGCCGTGAGGGTTCGATGCGATGTTTCTTGCACCAGTCAGAAATGACCGGAATGAACATGGCCACAATTGGGGTGTTATTGAGAAACGCCGACATACCGGTCACTGAACCGGCCATCCGCAAAAGGGCCCCGCGCTCGTTCCTGGCTTTGCCGAGGATCCAGGAACCGGCGATGTCCAGGGCGCCGGTCTCGCGCAAGGCGGCCGCCACCACGTATAGGGCTCCCACCGTCAGAACGCCGGCATTGGAAAAACCAGCCAGAGCTTCTTCCGGGGTGACGATGCCCACGGTTGCTACCAGCACCAAGGCGCCCAACAAAAGGGCATCCGGCGCACGGTTACGCAGCAGGCCCCAAAAGACCACGGCCAGAACCGCTAAACAGAAAAGAGCTTCCCAATTCAACATGGATTACCGAAGATCGCCGAGCGTGTGCTATGCCAGGCTGATATATCCTTCCTTCTCGAGATGCAGGACGATACTCTGAACACCCTCCTGCGGCGACAGTTCTGTGGTGTCAACAGCTATCTCGGAGTCATCCGGCATTTCATAAGGATCTGAAATGCCAGTAAATTCCTTGATGATCCCGGCTCGGGCTTTTGCAAAGAGCCCTTTGCGGTCTCGCTGCTCACAGACCTCGACCGGAGTGGCCACATGAACAAGAACGAAGCCGCCTACAGGGGCCACCATCTCACGGACCTCCTTGCGGATTCGGTCATAAGGTGCAATTGGTGCACAAACGGCAATGCCACCGTTCTTAGTGATCTCAGACGCCACCCAACCTATCCGTCGAATGTTGATGTCGCGGTGCTCCTTCGAGAATCCCAACTCTGAAGAGAGGTGCTTTCGCACCAAGTCACCGTCCAGCAACGTGGTCGGCCGCCCGCCAATCTCCATCAGCCTAGTGATCAGGACGTTTGCCAGGGTCGATTTGCCTGAACTCGGCAAGCCGGTAAAGAATACCGTGAAACCCTGCTTACTACGGGGCGGGTAGGTGCGGCGAAGTTCCACGATCACCTCGGGAAATGAAAACCACGACGGTATATCCCGCCCGTCGGCCAGCCTGTCTCGCAGCTCAGTTCCGGAAATGGACCTGGTCTTCATGTCTGCCGGAACCTCATCAACCGGCATGTACGCATCTTTATCCTCGACGTAGACCATCATCTTGAACGGAACCATCTGAATGCCCAATTCGTCCTGATGCGTCTTTAGCAACTCCTGAGCCTCATAGGGCCCGTAGAACGGCTTGCCCGACGAATCGGATCCGGGACCGGCGTGATCACGTCCGACAATCAGATGAGTACAACCATAATTCTTGCGGATAATCGCGTGCAAGAGCCCCTCTCGCGGCCCACCCATCCGCATGGCCAGCGGCAGCAGGCTCAAGACGGCAGTATTCTTGGGGTAGTGCCCCAACACCGCCTGGTAGCACCGGACCCGCGTGTAGTGATCCACGTCTCCCGGCTTGGTCATCCCAACAACCGGATGGATCAGAAGGTTCGCCTCAAGATCAGCCGCAGCACGAAACGTCAACTCCTGATGAGCCCGGTGCATGGGATTACGCGTCTGAAAAGCCACGACCTTCTGCCAGCCGAGCGATGCAAATCTTGCGCGCAGTTGCGATGGAGCAAGCCTTAGTTCGAGGAAATCATAATGCTCCGGCAGAGCTACGCCTTCGAGCTTGCCACCGACGTAACGTGGATGCATCTGTTTGAGCAGGTACTTCACGCCGGGGTGCTCAACGCTGCCGGTTCCGAAGACTTTCTCGGCCTCGGTAGATCGGTCAGCCTCCCAAACCTGTTCGACGTGCAATGCAGCCAGCATCGTCCCCTCGGGATCCCGCAAAGCCAGTGTGTCCCCGTTATTCAGACCATCCGCGACCTCTGAGGTCACATCAAGAATGACGGGAAGCGGCCATAGCGTACCGTCATTGAGCCGCATCTTGTTACAGACGCTTTCGTAATCGCCCTGGGTCATGAAGCCTTCGAGCGGCGAAAAACCGCCGTTGAGCAACAACTCCAGATCACAAATCTGTCGGGGCGTCAGGTCCCAGGAGGGCCAGTCCCTCGAAAGCTCCTTCAATTCGCGGGCACGTTCTTCATCTACCATGAGATTTGTTAACGATCCCCCATGGGGCGCAATCAAATGGTGCTGCATGTCATTTTGCTCCTTTCTGAACAATCATTAGTCAAACCTTCTGAACAGTGCCGGAACGGCACGCCAGAGGCTCAGTTTATAGTGTAAAGCTTTGTATTTCAGTTTCTTTGGGACCGTGGCGCACCCCAGACTGCTGTCGCAATTCACGGCACGCCTCCGGGAGACGTGTGTTTGGAGCCAGATCTGCGTCAAGACCGTAACGTAGCCACGAGGCGCTTCGGGTTGAGCAGCAGCTCCAGGGCGCCCGACGACGTGCGGCAGACAACATCGGCGGCAAGAAGCGTCTCAACGGCGGCGCCTTCCGTTTCGACAACGGCTATTCCCAGCGCCGCCTCCTTGACCATGAGTCGATCGTTCCGGCCATTGCCGATGGCCACGGTCCGCTTGCCGCCGAGGTTCCGGACATACTGCCGCTTCGCCTCGGCCTGACCGCTCTGACTCAGTATCGCCAGTTCAACCGGAAGTCCCTTTATGCCGGACTCGACCCCACCGAAAGTATCTGCCGTCACAATGTGCAACTCGATGTGTTCTGCCGCCATGGTCAATAGTCTTCCGATCCCATCGAGAAGCTGTCCGTCCTTAGCCAACGTCCCATTGAAATCCATAACCGCGTAGTGCAGTGACAGTTCCCCGTATCCCGGCATGAAAATTTCTGTCATTCCACCAGCGTACTCCAAAAGGTATAGATTTCTGTCCGGCCACAAGGCGTCTGACCGGCACGGTGCGAGTGATCATCTTTCAGGAGTGAACTCAAACGCCCCCATATCAGGTCGGCTCCCGGAATAGGCAAGCGAAACACCCTGGCCTTTGTTCCAGGTGATCGACTCACTCAATCCAAGAATGTTCTTCTCGTAATCAACATTCACAATCCGGACATCAGACTCCTGGCCTTCGAGCCGGACAAGATCACCAACTTCTCCCTGGATGCCGTTGCCGGGGTAGAAATACGAGGCGTCCTCAACAGCCATTTGCCTGCCGCTGCCGCTCGCACCGGCAACAGTGGTGAGAAAACCACCGGCATCAATCATCGAACTGTTCGGCTGGAGATGAAAGTCTTTTTCGTCCGCATCCACGAACAAGGGATCTTCCTGTGTGTTGTCCGAGAACGTGCTGTAGGTGGAGTTGAAGTAGGCTGGTGGACCGGGAAGGATATACGGACCTCTGGCCTGATCGTAGATCAGTTGGGCCGCATGCTCGCCCTGTGCAAAGAAGTTGTTGAATCTGAAGTGAGTAACTCGAAGCCTGCCTCTGGCTAATACCAGAACGGGCATGCCGGCCAGTCTTGTCAACCACGTCCAGTTGATGTGCGGAACAATCTTTCCGCCGGAAAAGATGTTGTTCTTGAATACATTGTCTTCGAAGGCAAACCGTCGGTCAAACAGGTGGTTGCGGAAATCACGCACGTTCTTCATCGGAGGCGGATTCGCGACTCTATCCATAGCCTTGTCAATAGACAGTTGCACCTGACCGTTATCGTAGCCCCAGAAAGTATTGTGGTAGATGCGGTTTCGAGTAACAAATCCCGCTTCGTGGGCCTCGCCGATGATTCTGTTTCCATTCCAGCCTTCCCATGAACCACCCCATCGGAGGTAGATGCCGATGCCGCCGGCCACTGCATTGGGATGCTCCGGATCAGCAGTGGCAGCAACTGGATTGCAGAACACATTGCGCCTGATTATGCTGCTTTGGCCCGAGTACTGCATGGCCGACGGCTGTGCACCCCTATTCTTAAAGTATGGATGGAAGCCGAACTTGTTGTCTTCAAAGACATTGTGTCGAGTATGGTTGTACCCCGGCACCGGGATATAAGACGGATTCAATGGGTCCCTGGTGTCGAGTTTCTGATCGTAAACCTCTACCAGCTTCTGTAGCGGATTCCGAAAGCGGTTGTTTCTGACCACCGTGTAACTGGCGCTCCTCAGCGCCAACAGAGCGTGCCCGGCGGTGTCAAAAGTATTGTCCTCCAGCAAATTGTAGTCGCTCTTGACAAACATCAGCGCATCGTAGGCTGACTTGCGAAATGTGTCGTTCTTGAATATGAAATGATCGCACTTGATTACTCTGGCTCCGCCCTTCCCACCCCAGGTGGCATTCTCGAAAGTACAGTTTTCTATCCTGATGTGCGAGCAGTCCCGGGCGAACAACCATCCTGCAACACCATCCAGCGTCAGCCCCTCTATTCGGATATGACTGACGTTCTTGAGCGTGATTGCGCCGCGCGCAATGGACAGCCAGTTGTCATTCGGCCAACTGTTCGGGCCACGACCTATGATGACTCGCTCGCCATTGTATGGCATGAATGTAATGGGATTCTGAGCCGTACCGGAGTGTTTGGGCCAAAGAACATCATTCTCCAACAGACCGTCACCCGAATTGTATGTGCCTGCTCTGATGCAGACCGTATCCCCGGGCCCTGCAATGTTGGCTGCTTCCACAATGCTGGTGTAGGCGTTGCCGTCGGACCCTGACGGATTCCGGTTGGCTATTGAGTACTCACCGGACGTGCAGTCCGATGCCAGGGTGTTGTCAACGTAGATCGTCTCTGCCGTGGTGTTCGCTTTCGGCAAAAAGCTGACTCTCAGAGTGCTGTCTTGCTTCGCATGATATATCGTATAGCGCGATGCCGCACCAATTGAAATATCGTTAACGATTATGTTGGATGTGACGTGAGTCTCATCGGGCGTGATTGTAAACGTGACATCCGCACCGTCGTTCACGGATACTATTCCGCTCGGGTCAATATGTCCGCAGACATCTGCAGTTGCGTTGACTGTATGATTCGCCGCCTGTGCCGCTACTACTTGCCCCAAGACCACGGACAGAATCAGAACCAGCAACACGGTCTTCTCATTATTGACGTATGTGCCGTTCATATTTGTACACATTTATTCATATCCGTACTGACGGTTGAACTCACCCGCAATTTGCTCAAACACGCTTAAGTCATCCTGCGTAAGGGCATCCTTCCACTTTTCATCGAGTCTAATTTCTTTCGTGGATTTGAGCCTCATTTGATTGCCCAGGATATGATGCTCCGACGATCCGGATTCGAAGTCAACCGAGCCAACTCTCAGGCCGAGGAAATCAAAAATTGTCGCTATGGTCTTCTCAGTATCTCTGCATAGATCCTCGTAGTGGATTCTAATGCATGTGCCGTCGCTCAGTTCTCGGACCACTCTGTCGCATTCTTGATGTGCCGTACACCATTCCCGTGCCGCTGTTTCCATCGGGACATTGTAGTGACGCATGTAAGAATTAGTCGCCCCCCGGCCATCACGAATCAGATAGATTGTTTTCAGGTTCCAATAATCTGTTGAATTGAGGAATTTCAGCCGGATGGACTCCTTTGATCCATCAAGGAACATCTCGCCTTGCTGTAAGTAGCAGATGACATCGATAATTTGTTTATTCCGTAGTAAGATACTATGTAACTCGCGTAGACAGCCCGGCGACAATCGCAGCATTATGCTCCTGGCTGTTTCGAAAAATCTCCCTCTAATGCCGGCACGAAGCAGATGGTCGCATAGAAAAGAATCCGACCGAAAATGTGTTCCAAAATCATCAAGTGTAAAACAAGAATCATTCTTTGACATTTCTACCGTCACGTTTTTCCAGAAATTGCATTCTCGCTGGAGGAGCCCACAAGAACAAAAATATCTGTCAAGGTCTCCCCGGGCCGTCGCCTTCAATTCCCCAATGGTGGCGACGCTCTTGTGTTTTGACAGTAGAAAGGTAAGAAGTGTGGATCCCGTGTAACTCGGAGCCAAAATATATATTAGAGTACGACGCCCTTCAGGAACTTTGCATTGATTCTTTCTAATGTTCATTCTTCCTGCCTATAAAGGTACTCTGTCAAGGCATGGAATGCCCATGCCTGGGACCAGCGCATGTAAGGGATGCGGTTCGTCAGGAACCTGCCCTTCCTGAAGTAGAAGAATCCTTTCCCGCTGTACATATTCTGCAGCATCCAATTTACAATCCTTTCAGTAAGATCTTGGTATTCCTTACCTTCTCGTGAGAAGAAGCAGATTGCCTGGGCAGATGAATGGATGTCTATCGGATATATCCGGTCGTGGTAGTATTTCGGCGTTCCATCATCGAGAAAGAAATTCCCTGCGTAGTATTCGATTCCCTTACGATAAGCCGCCCGATGCTCCGGTGCTAATCCCGCATCCAGGATGTACCGAATGGCCTGAAGATTGAAGCCGGTGTGAAAAGAGTCAATCCAGCCCTGGATACTCGTATCAGCATAGAACCACGATCCATCATCCCGCTGGTGCCGCATCGAATAGTCCAGGCTTGCCAGAGCCGCCTGCGTCAGCCGATCATCGTCACAATACCGTGTCAAACGGGCAAGAATCGAAGCGCCCAGAAGGTTCGCATTGTGCACAGCTTCAGTATCCACCGGTGTGTAACTGAAACAGAACGTGCCATCCAACCTGGTCCTGTGTAGGTCACCCAGAATAAAATCCTTAATCGGGATAGCCATGTCTATGGCTTTTTGCTTGCCCGTCAGCTCATAGCAGTCAATCAAGGCATGGCCGATGAAGGAGGTATTCACAATAGTAGGCGTCCCCGCAGGGCGCATAAATGTCCGTGACTGCCAGTCGAAGTTGTAACCCCAGCAATTGCCTGAATACCCTTTACTCTGAATCTGCTCCAGTATGTTGAGGATATAATCGACTCTCTCCAGATATCGCGGCTTTTTCGCAAGAGCATAGAGCTTTGAATAACCCCAAAGGAATAGGCCGATTCCTTTCGGATTATGCCCCTTCTTTACCCCTAACAAAGGACGCAGATTTACAGGACACCGGCGTAAGAACTGCATGAAAACAATCCTGAGGTACTTCGACTTAGAACTTATCAATCTAATTAACGGACTATTCAACGCATCATAGGGATCGTACCCGGTGTAGTCTGCCGACTCGATGTAAGAGAGCATCTCTTCGATGCAGTTTTGGACTTTCACCTGTATCATTGAAGGTCAGATAGAAACGGCCTGGTGAGTCCTTAGAGATTCCAGTATTGCAAAGGTAGTTCGTGTTACTGCAAAGATTTCATCAACGGGGATTAACGGTGCTCCACCCTCTTTGATGACCTTAATTAAAGCCCTCACCATTTCGGCTTGACCTTTGTTCTGAACAAGGGTTTTCTTACGGCGGGGCTTACCGATTGAATGGATTTCCAGCTCTTTGAAGTCTCTAATAATACCAGTGATGCCGTAACTGTAGACTTCAATGTACTCTTTGGGCATTTCTTTGGAACCGTTGGCAAAGTAACTGAGACTACCTATAGAACCATTTGCGAATTGCAGGTTGATGCTAACCGTATCATTCAAACCATCGGGATCTGGAATAGCCACAGCATGTACTTGTTTGGGAATAGCCCCACAGAGCCAAGTCAAAAAATCGATAAAGTGACAAGCTTCCCCAATAATGCGCCCACCACCAATCTCTTTATCCTGGATCCAGCTATCCCGTGGAATTGGACCGGCGTTGACCCGATATAACATTGAAATTGGAATATTGTCCAAATGTTTCTTCAATTCCACAGCATACGGGGCAAACCGTCGATTGAAACCGACCATCAACTGGCAGCAGTGGTCCGAGCCATTGTATAGCTCTTCAATCTCAGTCAACTCTTCCTCGTTCAGGCAAAGCGGCTTTTCCACGGACACATGCTTTCCTGCCGTCAGGGCCGACTTGACATATTCCGCATGGCTGTTGTGTTGTGTGGCTACGAACAATGTGTTGATGGCATTGTTTTCGAAAATGTCTTTTGGTTCAGATGTGCAGAATTGAAAATTGAACTTCTCGGCGACGCGCTTCGATGTCGTACCTGAATTGTCCAGGATCCCAACACAGGTCACATCATTATCGTTGCGTGGTATATTTGGCAGAAGATTCTGCTGTGCGTAGCTGCCTGCGCCAACGAATGCAATATTCACCTTGCCTACCGGCTTAGTGGGTCTGATATCAATGCGATGCCGAATGATTAGTTTCTGAGTATCGTATTTGAGAACAATGCCAAGAAAGGGTTCGCTACGACTGACGATCATATCATAAGCTTGAGGTGCATCCTCGATAGCGAACTCATGAGTTGTTAGATAATCCAAGTCGATCCTATCGCTGTGGATAAGCTCCTGAAACGCCTGCATATTACGCTTCTCTGTCCAGCGTACATACGCTGCCGGATAGTCAATCCCCTTCTCTTCATACTCGGGGTCGTACCGGCCCGGCCCAT
>CAZHBL010000057.1:0-11391 GCA_964530105.1 uncultured Pirellulales bacterium
TATATGCAACAGTGGATCGACCTGGTCAACGAAAAGATGCACAATCCCAGGGAACTTAAAGGAGGCTCTGTCCATGTAATTAACGCACCGGAGGATTTCCCGGGCGTGCTGCAGGAAAAAGACTGGATTCTGCTCACCAAGCTTATCAAACCTTTGTCTGATCAAAGGCCGGATCCTAACCGAACAAATCAACGCCGGAGGAGGGATGTGAAGTGGGTCAATCCGAATATTAAAGAGATGCCGGGATTAACACACCACATTTTAGCAAGCAAAGCAATGGGGCATGATGTTGGTTATGTTGTCTGGACTCCTCCGGATTATTCGAAACAAGTCAGTAAACGCTATCCAGTCATTTACTTTCTACATGGAGCAGGAGGAAATGAAACATCTGATGCAGGTGGATTTTCAAGTTGGGTAGCTAAGGCCATTTCCGATGGTTTGCTGCCGGGCGTGTTATGTGTCTTCCCGAATGGCGGTATGAGCGGTTATCGCGGGAATGTAGAAAAAATGATTATTGAAGAATTAATAACTACCATTGATAGAGACTATCGAACTATAGCTAAACAACAATCACGTGCACTGGCTGGATTCTCAATGGGCGGAACCGGATCGGTTTACCTTTCTATTATGCATCCGGAACTGTTTTGTGCCGCGGGCAGCATGGGTGGTGGCCTGCGGATTAGTTCTGAACAGGTAACTGCGGCAATCGAGAAGGCCTTACCGATATGGAATAAAAATAATTATGGCTTTTTCCTGGTCAACGGTGACAACGACCGTCCGAATGCGTTCAAGGAATTTTCATTGACTTTGAATGATAGCCGAATCGAAAATGAAATCGTGATTCTACCAGACACAAAACATAACCTCGGACTCTATTATGAGCGTTCTGTAAGTGATATGCTGGCTTTCTTGGGTAAACATTTAAAGAAGTAGCATCAAAGCAATAACAGTAATCAAAATATCTGAGAGCATCGTTGATATCCAGAGTATGATTGTTTTTGCGGAGTTTTCTTTGGAGAAATTTTGCCTTCTGAACCTGTAGAGTAGATTATGTCTTGTAAACAGCAGTTCACCTCAGAAATAAACAAAATGCTCGAAGAACTTGCGGTTCAATAGAATTGTCAACCTTTTGATTTAGACACGTTCATCTGTAAAGAGTTCAAAGTTAAATAGTAAAGTCCTCGTTACTACATTTTTCTGAGGCACCCACGTTAAGACCCTTCAACCACGCTTCATGGTTTATCTGAACGGTCTTTTAAGCCCCGAATCCTTCGTACTTGATCCTTATACAAACATCGGCTTTTCCCCCAAAAATGCTTATTCACCTCCCTTGACAAATTGAGTTGATTTGTTCATAATCAAGGTAAAGTCTCATTATCTGTAAAATAGCTCTTTGGAGGAGAAACTCCATGCGGCTTACAATCAGTGGAATCTGGTCGCAATAAAACTTGACGCGAAATGTGTACATAAAATGCGGCGTGAAAATACTGACAAACTGAAAGAGGATATTAAGATGAAAAAGACAACTCTGTTTGTATTGGTTTTGACATTAGCACCCAGCCGAATTATTAACGTGGCCAACGCAAAACTTGTAGCATGCGTGGGTGATAGTATTACGTATGGATCCGGTATTTCTGACCGTCAAAACGATTCCTATCCAGCCCAGTTGGGCAGAATGTTACAAAAGTTTGATAATCAGTGGCAAACACAGAACTTCGGTGTAAGCGGGGCAACTCTGCTGAGCAGCGGCGACTTGCCTTATGTTCGGCAAATCGCTTACAATCAGGCCCTCGCGGCAGGACCAGATGCTGTTATCATTATGTTAGGCACTAACGACTCCAAGTCCTGGAACTGGGTATATAAGGATAATTTCGTGTCCGACTACGTTTATTTGATAGATGCTTTTGCGGAGCTGCCAGGCAAGCCCAGGATATGGATATGCAAACCTGTGCCGGCTTTTAGTGATAATTTCGGTATTACGAACGCAGTAATCAAAGATGAGATAATCCCAATGATAGACCAGATAGCGGAGCAAAGAGACGTGGAAGTTATCGATTTATACACGGCGATGCTTAATACATCTTCCATGTTCCCGGATGGAATTCACCCAAACGCCGACGGTGCCAAGCTGATGGCTGAGGCTATTTTTCCGTTATCTTCTCCCGATCTCAATGAAGATGGAATTGTCGATGCTGCTGATATGTGCATTATAATTGACCACTGGGGTGAAGACTATCCTTTGTGTGACGTCGGCCCGGCGCCTTTCGGGGACGACATAATAGACGTTCAGGACCTGGTTGTACTTTCCGAGTATTTGTTCACATATCCAGGCGCTGTGGCATACTGGAAGCTGGATGAGACTGATGGTGACATAGCCAATGACAGTGTTGCTGATTGTAATGGTACACTAATCGGTGAGCCGGTCTGGCAGCCGGTTGGTGGTATGGTGGCTGGAGCGCTTCAATTCGATGGTATCGACGACTATATCAGTACTGATTTTGTTTTGAATCCCGAAGAAGGCGCGTTTAGCGCTTTTGCCTGGATTAAAGGAGGCACGCCGGGCCAAGTTGTTTTATCACAAATGGGCAAAGCAAATTGGCTTTCTTCTGATCCATCAGAAGGCAAATTCATGACCGAACTGGTACCTCCTACCACCAGATCGCCCTTGCCGCCGCTCGTTTCAGAGACCCGAATCACTGACGGCAACTGGCATCACATAGGTTTTGTCTGGGATGGTTCGCACAGAACGCTCTATGTCGATGACGTAATGGCAGCTGAAGACGTACAGAAGAATCTGGCAAGTTCGACTAACGGCCTGTATATCGGCGCTGGCAAGAACCTTGATGCAGGGACTTTTTTCTCCGGGCTGATCGATGATGTTCGTATTTACAATGTAGCCCTGTTCCCAGCACAAATCGCAGCCCTGGCACAGTAAGCCATCTAAGAAAAAAATACTCAGCACATTAAAAGAGTTGGCAGATTGAAACACTGTCAGCTCTTTGTTTTTGGCACAGTTCATTGAATGCTATGCCTAATTTTTTATTTTTTTATAACTCACTTATAATGAGACACTTATGAGATGAATATTTTTGCGGAATAGGTAGATAAGAGGATTTCGAGTTCGGTTGTAAAGATTTTGCGAGTCAAAATTGGGTTATTTTTGAGGGTGTTATGTCAGTCTATTTCAGCTTCTGTTTGTGCCATTTTTGCTCGCCATTCTTTAACCTGATCAGATTTATTTGTCTGACTTTAATAGCTTCTTGAAGCGAGGAAGGTTGCGTAAGGGATTCCAGGCCGGATCGAGTCGAAGTAAAGGAATTGATAATGGCCCGGGTCTGGACAATAAATCCTCAATCTGATCGATAGCTTTGTCATAATCGCCAACCATAGTGTAAATAAGTGCCAGGTTTTGGATTACCCAGGAACCAGCTTCCGCATCTTTGCTTATGGGTATTTCCTTCTGGGCGTCCTGTCCTGCCTGAATCGCTTTATCTTTGAGCCCGAGGCCTGCATAGGCTATGCCAAGTTCACATTGGTACTTACCATTGTTAGGATCTTCCTGAATTTTTCGTTCGATAATGGCTCGAACTTCAGCATAATATTTCCCGGCTATATCCTCTTTCTTCCAATATTGATAGATTTGTGCTTGCCGCAGAATACTGGGATAATCATCAGGCCGTTTAACTAAAATTGAGGAGAGTCTGTCCAAAGCCGCCTGGTATTTCTTTTCATAGACGTCGATATAGATCAGCGTATCCATAACTTCGTGATCCTCAACAACATTTGGATATTGTGAAAACTCCTTCTGGACTTGCCTGGCCTTTTTTGTGTCACCCTGGCGTAAATATAAGAACATTTTGCTGTAATATCCCCTGGACTTGTCCGGAGCCAGGCAGATTGCTTGATCATAGAAGGATTCTGCTTCATCGTATCTGTCCATCAGCTCATAGATCCACCCGATATAAAATGGGTATGCTTCGTGTCTCGGGCTAAACTCGTAAGCACTCTTAAGGTTTACCAATGCTTGTACGAACTTGCCCTGCCGTTTATAAGCCCAACCTGTCCAGGACAAGGCTTTGTCGTTATGAGGCTGGCTCTCTAAAACGATAGCATACTCTTCAAGCGCGCGTTCGTAATCCAACCGGCCCTGGTAGTAATAATGTCCCCAGGCCTGATGTACTTCCGGAAGGTTGGGATCAAGCCTTTCTGCGGCCAGGACATGTTCCTTTGCCTTTTCAATGTCCTCTGGGCTTCTGGTAAAATTAAAATACAGTAACGTAAATACGTGCGATAGCTGGGTATGGGCCAATGTAAAATTCGGATCAAGAGTGATCGCCTTTTCCCACATTTGGATAGCTTTTCTAAGATACTTTTCTTGAAAATCACGGCTCAAATCATAATTACCCTGCAAGTAGTAGTTCCACGCTTCCATGCTATTAGTAGATATGGTTTCAAGCACCGCTTTTTCCCGTTCAGGCAGTGTAATATCCAGTGCCTTTACCACTTTCTTGGTTACTTCAGACTGCAAGTTGAAAATTTCGCTCATGTAGCTATTGTAAATGTTTGCCCAGACATGCTTGTCGTCGGATACTTTTATGAGTTGTGGTCTTATTATAATCGAACTGTTTGGATCCGATGGTGCTTGACGCTGAACCGTTCCTTCAAGGATATAATCAACATTTAATCCCTGAGCTATCTGCCTGGTGCTTACTTCTTTGTTCTTATACTGTATTGCGCTCCAGCGAGAAATAACGCTCAACTCACTGATAGCTTCCAATCGAGTTCTGATATCATCGGTAATGCCGTCGGCGAAATATTCATCCTCGGCAGGGCCAAGATTCTTGAAAGGCAGTACTACCAGTCTGTTCTGCTTAAAAGAGACCGGTGCTTCGTTTGTCAGAGTAAACCACACAGCAACAGCAGAAAGGACAATAATGACAGTTACAACGACAGTGAAAGCCAACCTTCTCAATCGGACCGAAAGGGGCTGTGCCGGCGTGCTCAGTGTTTCAGTGATTTGGTCCACCGCCTCTGTAATGTCGCCGAGCCGCCGATCGAGGTCTTTCTCTAAACAGCGTTGCAGCAGTATTCGAATGTTTGCAGGGATTTGCTTCGGCAGGGCTTCCCAGTCGGGCTGATGTTCGATAATATTAGCAAGAGTATCTGTAGTAGTCTCGCCTTCGAATGGAAGCCGGCCTGTTAGAATCTGGTACAAAATACAGCCGAACGACCAGATGTCCGTGCGGTGGTCTGTATCTTTGCCTCGTGCCTGTTCCGGGCTCATGTAAGCCGGCGTTCCAATCACCCGGCCGGGATGAGTTGCTGTAATTCCACTACTCCTGCCGTCTCTGTCGTATGTCTTCGCCAAGCCAAAGTCCAGAACTTTGACTCTACCTTCGGGCGTGATCTTGATATTTCCCGGCTTGAGGTCTCGATGGACGACACCTTTTTTGTGAGCGGCGGAGACAGCTTCAGCAACCTGCCGGCCGATTGAAAGGGCCTCGTTCAATTCGAGCGGCTCACGAGCCAAACGCTGAGCAAGTGTTTGGCCCGGGACATATTCGAGAATTAAATAGCCGGACTTTTCTTCTTCGATAATATCGTGAATGACAGCGATATTGGGGTGATTCAACGAAGCCAGGAGTTTGGCTTCGCGTCTAAATCGCATTCGGGCAGTAGAGCTTCCCGCCAGCTCCGGCGGAATACTTTTGATGGCAACAGTACGATCCAGTTTGGTATCGCGGGCGCGATAAACCACGCCCATCCCTCCTCGGCCTATTATCTCAACTATCTCAAAGCTTCCGATTTTTTGACCGACAAGATTCTCTTCAGTTACAATACCGTTAAAATCACTTTGATCCGCCTGAACGAGAGAATTGAACATGGCGTCGATCTCACACAGACCTTCTACCCGCCGCCGGATCTGGTTCTCGTGCTGGGGATATTGCTTGATGAATTCATCTATGTCGGGCTTCTCGTCTTGCACATACGCATTGACGAATCGAGTTAGTACTTCATCAAGACCATCTGGTGGATTATCATTGCTATGTGCAACCATCAGGATTTCTCATAGGCGGTTGTTAGTGCTACCAATGCACGAGATAGAAGCATTGCCACGGCACCTTTACTCTTGCCCACCTTCTCTGCTATTTCAGCATTAGAAAGTCTTTCGATTCTGCTTAGATAAATTACTTCCCGATAATCGGGCTTCAAGTCATCTATGGCCCTTTCGAGCCTGTCCAACTGCTCTTTTTTGAACAATAGCACACTCGGTGTCGTTGTATCTAAAGGCTCGGCGGCTATGAAAGAGTCTTCTTCTGTATTGTTCTCTACTTTTTTAAACGGGATTTCTCTGCGAATATCACGTTTGTCTGCGTAAAATTTATCCAAAATATCGTGAAGCTTGTTTTCCGCTATCTTAGAGAGCCAGCGCAGAAAATCTCCCTCGTTCTTGTATGTGAAATCTTTCAAGCCCCCCATAGCCAGAATAAGAGCGTCCTGGACAACATCAACCGAATCGATTTTCGATCGAAGCTTTCGATCTATTCGAAGCCGGATAATTCGCCGGACTCTCTCCCCATAAATCCTGCACAGTTGTTCGATAGCAAGTTTATCTCCCTCCTTGGCCAGGGTAACCAGATTTTGGGTTTTGTGCTCACAGCCGGGATTCACTGTTTACTAACTCCTTGAATATGAAGACTTTATCCCCATTATACAAATTTTTCGGATATTTTTCAATTTGTTCCGTGAATCTTGTGTTTTTTTCCCGTTTAAAATAATAGGGCAACGAGTCCTAAGAACTGGTTCTTGAGCAAAACAACTGAAACAATTGCTTAAAATAAGGTTGTAAAGTGACAAAAAATAATGTAAAATAATAATCAGCAAATTTCCGGAGGTAAAAATGAGCAGCAAGACAAGTCTTAAAGTGTACCTACTAACAATATTAATCCTTTTAATTAGTGTAGCCGGGAACGCGAAAGCAGACTACATTTTCGGAACTCCCACCAATCTCGGGGTTCCTGTTAACTACGGTTCGGCTCTTGACGGTGAGCCCAGCATATCGGCTGATGGTTTGTCCCTTTACTTTGTCTCGATTAGGTCTGGCGGATATGGCGAGGGCGACATATGGGTCACCACGCGGGCGACTGTCTCAGATCCATGGGGAGAGCCCGAGAATCTTGGCCAGGCGGTCAACAGTTCCGCCTGGGACGGTGAACCGAGCATCTCAAGTGATGGGCTGTCACTCTATTTCGGCTCTAAGCGATCCGGAGGGTACGGAGGGGCCGATTTATGGGTCACAACCCGGGCGAGCGTCTCCGATCCATGGGGCCAGGCAGTGAATCTTGGTCCAACGATCAACACCCCATTTGATGATGTTGATGAATGTATCTCAGCAGATGGTCTGTCGCTTTACATTGATTCTTTTCGAGAAGGGGGCTATGGCGGCACGGATATATGGGTGGCAAAACGAGAAACACTGTCTGACCCCTGGTCAGAGCCCATTAACCTTGGACCGACGATCAACACAACAGGTGAGAGCGCCCCGAGCATTTCGGCGGATGGCCTGGTACTTTTCTTCAGCGATTTTTTTGGCCCCCGCCCCGGCGGATATGGTGAGCCTGACATATGGATGGCGACACGGGCGAGCGTTTCCGATCCATGGGGAGAACCGAAGAACCTCGGCCCGGCAATTAACACTTCCGGAATTGACGCGCATCCGAATATCTCGGCCGACGGCTCAACTCTATATTTTACCTCAGGCCGCCCTGGTAGTGGCACATCCTCGGATGTGTGGCAAGTATCAATCGAACCAGTTGTCGATCTCAACAGCGACGGCATTGTTGACAGTGCCGACATGTGCATTATTGTTGATAATTGGGGCACAGACGAGCCTCTATGTGACATTGGCCCAATGCCCTTGGGCGATGGCATAGTCGATGTCCAGGATTTGATTGTCCTTTCTGAGCACTTGTTTGAGAATGTAAATGACCCAACACTTATTGCGCATTGGGCGTTAGATGAGACAGAAGGAATGACTGCTCACAATAGTGTGAATGGCAATGATGATTTTGTTATGGGCAATGCACTCTGGCAACCAACCGGAGGAAAAGTGAACGGGGCGATTGAATTGGATGGGATAGATGATTGCATCATCACCAGCAGCACAGGCCCAAATCCCGCAGAAGGGCCGTTTAGCGTAATAGTCTGGATTAAGGGCGGCGCACCCGGTCAGGCGATTATTTCGCAGCCAAATGGATCTGATTGGCTTGCAGTGGATGCTGAAGGTAATTTAATGACAGAACTCAACGGATCAGATCAAAGTTCGGCACCATTGTTATCACAAGCATACGTTACCGATGGGCAATGGCATCGTATCGGTCTGGTGTGGGACGGCTCGCGACGGGCGCTATTTGCTGACGACGTAAAAGTAGCCGAAGACACAGAGGATGGCCAGGGAGTTTTCGGTAGTGGACTATATATCGGCGTTGGGAAGGACTATACCACCGGCACATTCTTCTCCGGCCTGATTGACGAAGTCCGCATTTACAACCGAGCAATTCATCCTTAGTCACAATACAATATCTTATAAAAATAGATTAAAGGGTTGGTAGTATAACAGAATTGCCAGCACTTTGTTTTTGACCTCGTGCACCTATGAAAAGCTAAAGGTCAAATACTAAAATCCGCCCTGCCACAAGAATATTCTTTGAGGCATTAACGTCACGAGGTATCGCTCGATGTCACTCACTAATTGACGAAGGCCATTGAATACGATGGCAAATTTTAACTTCGCCATAAGCATCTGTAATTAAGACACTTACAAGATGAGCGTTTTTTGATAATTGGTGGATAAGAGGTTGTATAGTTGTATTCCGGTTGTACGTGCGCCACGAAAGCTGATGTGGGCAAGCTGGTTAATCCAGCCTAGTCAAAGCTTAACCAGCAGACCAGAACAGAACTTTGCATGCAGGGAGGTAACAAACTGTGTGAAGCCAAAGGGAGGCGAATTGTCGGCCATAACGAAAGTGAAGGTATGAAGCTCCGAAATCTTAGACAATTGCATTGAGCCAAGGTGTCTACAAGCTGGAAGCCAGTATCGCTACACGCGCTAACAGGTGAGTGTGACAGCGGCGTGCCGGAGTCAAAGGCCATGGCAGGTAATTCAACTGTTCGCATCGGAACGTGGGAGAGCCGTATCGCTCCCGATAGGAGCTTCCAACAAGCTGAAGAGGCAAGGCGGAAGTATGGTGGTACGGCAGTCGGACCAGGTCATAGTAAAGGTGTAGATGGGGTAATGCCCATCGAGTCCCGTGAGCCCGGGACACTTGAAGGGCCTGGCAGTAAAATGTAGAGGGATGAGTAGCGTATGCCATACACTGAAATGGAGAACATAACGCTTACAAAATTGGCCCTCATATCACAACGGGCTCGAAAGGACCCGAAGTTTCAGTTTATGAGCTTAGCTCATTTACTGAACGAAGGGTTCCTGAAGGAATGCTACTATAGACTCGGCAGGGACCGGGCCAGTGGCATAGATGGTGTAAGTTGGAAGCAATATGGAGAGAATCTGGATGAGAACATTAACGATTTGGTATCCCGACTGAAGGCAAAACGCTATAAGCCGCTGCCTTCCAAGCGGGCCTATATACCAAAGAACGAGCATGAGAAGCGTCCTCTCGGCCTGCCGACATTGACTGCATACTGCACCTCCTACAATCCCGTTTTGGAACGTTGAACAGATTTTACCACAATTCTGGATGAATTACAGACCCATTCGAATAATTCTTTTTCCTTACTGGCATCAAGTTTGATCCAATAAGGGGAACCACGATCAATCCTACGTGCTTGGACTACACGCCGTTCGATCCAATAATATACGACTCCGATGCTTACGCCAAATATTTTAGCAGCTTCTTTGACTGTAATTTCATCGGCCTGCTTTAACTCTGGAGCTGGTATGTCATGTTTAAATCTTATCCATCTGACTTTGGAAACATTGAAAGGCTTTCCTGTAGCACTTAAAACTCCTTCCAGGTTTAGTTTCTCGACAATCTGATGATCCGAAAGAATCATCGCCAGATTCCTGATTTTATCCACGATCTCTTTCGGACATCTCAGTTGGTCACTGAACCGAGGTGGGAGACTCACTGGAATATCTTCACAAGCTCCCCCTTGCCAACGAAGATGCAGCATAAGCTGCTTAGGATCGGAGAGCTTTTCAATCGTTATGTCCTTGATAAGTAATCGTAAAATTCGTTTACGGTCCTTCGCTCGAGTTGTGCGGGCATTCCATAGGCGAGGTAGATCCTTGACAGAAGAAAGGATTTTTTCTTTTTGCTCTTCAGTGATGATCTGTGTTTCCGTCTGTCGATACTCAGCATATTGTTTTTTAACTGTTTCTAAATTGACCAGCGTCTGGTTCCATCGACTCTCCAATGTGGAGGCAACCAGACGGTTAGATGGATCAACCTCTTCATAGCGTCTTTGGGCAAGTTGTGCCTCATATTCGGCTCTCTGTATTTTCATCTCCCATTGACGATTTACCGCCTTATCTCGCAATTCCAATTTATGAATAGCTTTTAGCGCAATATCGACCTCGGCTGGCTGAAGAACCTCTAATACCCGTTTGGAAATGGCGTTGTCTACTATGTTACAGCGAATAAATAAACCCGACTTTGTGGAAAGACCTTCACGCCTCAGATAATTGCATTCATAAACAGGATAGATTCCACCATTGCCCTTGTAACGAACGGATAGACGTCGGCCGCATTCTCCACAAATAAGCAGCCCCTGACATAACGCCAAACCTTCTCTTGCTGGTCCACTCAAAACATTCTCCTCTCCATTTGTTCGATTTTTCTGCAAAGTCATTTGATTGTCAAGATACTCCTGCCAGCTTATATACCTTTCATGATGATCTTGGATGACTACGGACCACAGTGCCATTGGAACTTT
Organism: uncultured Pirellulales bacterium; assembly: GCA_964530105.1. Classification (GTDB taxonomy): domain Bacteria; phylum Planctomycetota; class Phycisphaerae; order Sedimentisphaerales; family Anaerobacaceae; genus JAFGPJ01. The sequence goes on from CAZHBL010000057.1 coordinate 10,957, forward strand.
TGTGCATTTGGTTCGAATATCGCCATCTGAGTTTATATATCGTTTGTATTTGTATCGCCCGTACACATATGCCCCTGCATAAGCAGGGTTTTTGAGTATCCCAAGCGCTCGGCTATGCGTCAGATGGCTCCAGATGAGCTTACCGTTCCAAATTCCACCATAAGCCCTTTTAGGGAACTGCATGCCCTGTTCTGTAAATTGGTGAATTACACCATAAGCGCTGCCAGTTTCCCTGAAGTCATCGAACACCAGTTTAACTGCACCGCGGACTTCCTCATCCGAGTCCAGAACAATATTGTCTTGATCATCATAACATAAACCTACTGGCTGAGGAGATTTCAATAGTCCTTTTTTTGCTTTGTTTAATTTACCACCTTGGAGGCGGGCGCGGATGAAGTGAAGTTCTGCCTGAGACATCGTCCCCTTTAATCCCAA
>CAZHBL010000057.1:11491-15711 GCA_964530105.1 uncultured Pirellulales bacterium
TTTTTCATGTGTCAACCCTTTTTATATTTTTTTTCTTGCGAATATTTTCCACGAGTTCGACCAAGGCCAATAGGCATTGGGTGCTAAAGACAGGATCATTGATATTCAACGAGTCATAAGGAGATGGCTTTGCGTTATCAGTCCACTCCTGGTTGACCATCAGAGTTCCCCCTGATGTTCCACGCAGTATTAGAGTCTGAATCCCGGAAACTTCCCTGACCTTAAGTATTTGAAACCGTTGACCCCGGCGTGGATGAAAAGGATGGGTGATCGTTGCCCATCCCAACTTTGCGCTGTCACAAAGTGCATTGCGCTGTGAATGTGCCTGTACTAGAAGATAAGATAGTGCAGAAAGGAATTAGCCGGATATTAGAGGCTATTTACGAAGCGGACTTTTTGAACTGCTCCTATGGTTTTCGCCCGAAAAGGACCTGCCATCAAGCGCTCAATGTTATGGACAAGACTGTTATGAGGAAATACGTCGATTACGTGATTGAGGCAGATATCAAGAGCTATTTTGATAAAGTCTCTCACGAATGGATGATGAAGTTCCTACAGGTCCGCATCAAAGATTCGAGTTTCCTGCTTTTGATACAAAGATTTCTAAAAGCAGGGTACTTTGAAGCAGGCAAGGTCATCCCGACTGATCAAGGGACACCCCAGGGCGGTAATGTCAGTCCCATACTTTCCAATATATTCCTGTACTATGTACTCGACCTGTGGTTTGAAAAGAAAGTTATCCCACAGGTCAGAGGAGCGTGTCATATGGTGCGTTATGCCGATGATTTTATCTGCATGACTCAGTATTCTGGCGATGCCCACTACATAGAGCAAGTGATGCGAGAGCGGTTTGTGAAGTTTGATCTCGAACTGCATCCTACGAAAACTCGTATCATCAACTTAGACAGAGAGCAGCGATGTAGGAAGAACAGGAAGGAACACCAATCCCACACCTTTGATTTCCTGGGTTTTACCCATTACTGGGGTAGGAGTCGTAAAGGTAATCCGACACTGTGCCGAAAGACCAGTGCGAAGAAGTTTCGTAAGGCGTGCAAGGAAATGAATATATGGCTCCGAAAGGTACGCTGCACGGCGAAGCCTAAGGATTGGTGGCCAACGTTGCGGGCAAAGCTGAGAGGTCACTTTCAGTACTATGGTATCAGTGGTAATCGTCGAGCTATTGTGAGATTCCACTATGAGACCAAACGACTGGTTTTTAAGTGGCTGAACCGGCGGAGTCAGAAGTCTTCTTTCACATGGGAAGACTTAGAAGCGTACTTGAAGCACTATCTGATACCTGCGCCATGCATCGTTCATCATCTGTATACGCTGTCGTTCGATTCGTGAGTTCTACTGAAGAGCCATGTGCGGGAAATCCGCAAGCACGGTTCTGAAGATATGAAGAGAAGGCATCCTTGAGTATGATTCGGTAAATGTTAACCGTTATATGAAAGGAGCCCGAAATGAAAACGAACTATATTGGAGCAGACGTGTATTGCAAGATGACAGAACTGGCTGTCGAAAGAAATGGTAAAATTGTGGTCCGGGATCGTGTGCCAACAGACATCAGATCTCTTGGCAGCTTTCTCAATTCGATTACCGGCAAGAAGATTATGGTTATCGAAGAAGGTACGATGGCGGGTTGGCTATATCGTAATCTTAAGTCAAAGGTAGACGAGTTCATAGTCTGTGATCCCCGCCGTAATAAACTAATCAGTTGTGACGGTGACAAGGATGACAAGATTGACGCGAGTGATTTAGCCATGCTATTGCGTGGTGGATATCTTCGCAAGGTCTACCATACCGATGACGAAGATCGGTTAGCTCTCAAAGAAGTTGTGGCTTTATACCATGATCGAGTTCGGGAATCCGTTCGTCAGATGAATAAAATGCGAGATTGTTGCCGTAGTCATGGTATCAAGATACCAGCAGGCACCACAAGACACCTGCCGGCTCGAGCGCAATGGCTTAAACAATTAGGCCCGTCGGTTTTGGCTCGCCAGCTTTCAATCCGATGGATTGGTTTTGATGCCGTGGCAACACAGGTCAAAATGGCCAGGCAAGAAATGACTCGACGCAGCAAGTCATATCCGATAATTGGATTCTGGGAGGATCTGCCAGGCGTTGGTCCGATTCGTGCTATTACACTATTTGCGTATCTGGATACTCCCTGGAGGTTCGGAGGTCCCAAGAAACTATGGAAGTACTGTGGAGTCGGTCTCAAACGCTTTGCCAGCGGCAGCGACAAAGAGGGTCGTCCCAAGATAGGTAATTTGCGGTTGTTTCGTGCAGTCAATCGGAGGTTGAAAGATGCTATTATGGGTGCTGCCCTCAGTGCGATGTGCCAGTCAAATAATCCGTTTGCAGATCATTATGAAAGGATGGTGCGAAATGGAGTGACACCAAGTAACGCCCGTCATACGGTAGCTCGCAAGATGCTATCGGTAATGTGGGGCATTTGGAAGACAAATTGCCGGTACGATGAAAGCCTGGTCTAAGGTTGTGAAGTGCAGATAGAGTGATATTGGTAGATTCTTTCAAATAGCGACATGGTATGTATGGGTAATTTACTGGCCAGAACTCCTTGCCCCTCACTGGGCGTCCTTGTTGACAGCCCCCGGTTCTGCATGGGTCTGGTTCAGCTGCTACACCCAGATGATCTTCATGGGCTCTCGAACGAGAAGCTCCAGATAGGTGTGTGGTGACTTTTGTGAGATTAGCGTTTGATAAGAAAGCAGGCCTAATGCATTCGTGGACGTTTTTCACCGCCTCACCTTCTTACGAAGGCGGTGAAAAACTTGGACAATTACGAATCTAAGAGAGTTGTATATGAGTTTCCGGGAATGTGGATCATGAATGATTGCCAAACTTGATGAGAAAAGATTATTGTGCCCTCTGTGGTTACTCGAAAGCTGCCAGGCTGTAGGCGTGTCGGATTGGACAGCGCCACCGCTCTTGATCGCCTTCGTGGTCCGATGGTCGGCTCGAGACGAACCGGAGGCTCTGCCTGACCGAGTCACAGTTGCGGAGCGAACGATGGGATGCCCTTCAAAGAAAAAGTTGGGTTGACGGAGAAAATTGTTTTGACTTCTCGCTCTTCATAGGTGGGAGGGGCGTTGACGTTCTTTCACATGGCTGAAAACTGTGACACTTCTCAATCGAAAGAGAGGAGAAACAGGGAAAACAAAACATGCCTACATTAGAGAGCTATATTACGTCTACTCGACCATAAAGTCACCATAAAAATGGTTGTGTTTTCCTGTTCATGAAAAAGATGACTTTTCGAAGAGTTCTGATGTTTTGCAGCTTGCGAAAAAGGTGTCTTTTGTGTACGATTGATATATTAGCAGGCTGAGCTGAAAAGCACTGAATAGGGTAGTACTTGAGTCATCGGTTGGTTCTCGGTACAATAGTGTGACTCTGTTGGTAAGTTCAGATCCGAGAAGAATCATGACTGATGTCACACGCATCTTAAACGCGATTGAGCAAGGAGACGAGAAGGCTGCTGATAGATTGCTGCCGTTAGTATATGAAGAGCTGCGCCGCCTCGCAGCCCACAAGATGTCACACGAGCCTCCAGGCCAGACACTCCAAGCGACTGCCCTCGTTCACGAAGCGTACCTCCGCCTTGTCGGTGCAGAGGCTCAGAAGTGGGATAGCCGCGGCCACTTTTTTGCCGCTGCTGCTGAGGCTATGCGTCGGATTCTGGTTGAAAATGCGCGACGGAAACGACGATTCAAACATGGCGGTGAATATGGAAGAGTCGACCTCGGTGATGATGATCTGCCCATTGAAGGACCCTCGGATGATCTCATTGCACTCGACGAAGCTCTAACGAAGCTGGCAGATATAGACAAAGTCAAATGTGATTTGATCAAACTTCGCTACTTTGCCGGGCTCAGCATTGAACAAGCGGCTGGAATTTTGGGAATTTCTCAACCCACAGCTAAGCGCTACTGGAGATACGCTCGAGCTTGGTTATTTCGCGAGATCAGGCCGTAAGACTAACCGGCTTCCTTATTGATGCCACGCTGTAGATCTCTTCATAATATCCTGTGTTGCCAAGACTATATATTCAACACAGGGGATCTGAGTCATAGAGGCATCATAAATCAAACCAAAAAATTCGACAATATATATTGTACAGAAAGGTCATACTTAGCTATTTGTGTGGTTTAGCCATTTGCTATGCGGCGAAAAGCCCATAGGAAACCGTTTCA
>CAZHBL010000058.1:0-15697 GCA_964530105.1 uncultured Pirellulales bacterium
ACTTTACTCATTACCAGCGCCAATGCGGGAACCGGCAAGTCAGCCTTCACGATGATGTTAGGCAAGAGTCTTGCTCAGGCCGGAAAGAATATCCTCATGATAGATTCGGACTTCCACAAGATGTCCCTGACGAAGCAGTTCGAACTCTCCGATGAGCCCGGCCTAATGGAATCCTTAAGTGGCAAATCCACAGATAAACGGTATGTTTTCCCAACAGAAACGCCCGGCCTGAGTGTCATGCCTGCTGGAAAGAAAGGCGATGACGGTGCAGTGTTTGAACAAACCGCTAACGGAGCTTTCAAGGCCTTTATTAGCCAACTGCGCAAACAATACAACATCATCCTGCTGGACAGTCCCCCTATTCTTCCGGTGGCTGATGCGGCAATACTTTCAGGCCAGGTCGATGGTACAATTATAGTTGAGCGGGAACTTGTATCGAGGCGAATGAATATAATTGATGCTCTCGCCCGTCTGGATTCTGCCGGGGGGCGTGTTTTAGGGACCGTCTTCATCGGTACGAGCGAAAATGAAAAATACGGATACGGCTATCATTATGGCAAAACCAAGAAGACTTGATTTTCTCGGTGTTATAGGAGCTTATCTATAAGTATCTGACTATTTTATTGCTGCTGTGAGATGCAACTTAGGCTTACAACTTGAGAAAATCGCCTTTTTGAATTTACAGATCAATTCCATAAGCCCTTGCCAAATAAGGCATTACAGTTTAATGGGTTTAATGGTAAAAGCTCAAACAAGAAAGCGAGTTTTTATCGTTGGAGTAAGCCTGATTCCAATTATGCCCAGGTTCACAGCTATTTACGAAACGGAGGCTTGTCAAAAAGCCGATTAGTAATATAAAACAGTGAAGATTATCGATCAATCGGCTCAGGGATGATGTGTTCCAATGTTTGCTGGGCAGGGAAGCATAATATTGTGTTATAGATATTATTTTGGCAAAAATCGACATCGGAAGTGATGCCGTAATTGAAATTACAATAAGGAGTTACACTGATTTTTTCAGTGCAGCCGACGGGGACGGAGTCTATCCGGATTTAAGTATAGTATCATCTTATACAGCCTTGAGATCACTACAATTTCTGAAGTTGGTTAAATCATTATTTTAAGCCAAAAAGTCAATCTGATATACCTATAGCAACTGTTTCTGAAGTTGTCCGGCAGTTGCTCTCGATTGCCGTGTATTCACTGGCAAGGATGTGCCGCCTGCAAGAGCGGCTTTTCGCCTTTACATTGCGAAGAAACAGCCAGGGTGAGATCCTGGAGGGTGTGAATCGCCGATATACTGCCAAAGCCTTGATAGGTTTGGCCGGCGAGGGCCAGCATATCGTAGCGGAGGTGCTCGGCAACCACAGTAGCCAAGATGTCTGCGGCCAACTGATCGCTGACTGTGGAGAATCACAGGAGTTGGGTGAAGTTGCCTTGATGACTTGGGCGGCCAGAGAATTTATCCACCGGGTGCCATGTATAACCCCTTGATTCGGCTTCCCGCATGCATAAAACTACGTTGTCTAATTAGGACGTTCAAATATGAGTATTCGCATAACAGCCGTATTCATTTATGTAGCTATTCTTCTCGCCTATGCCTGGAAGGACTGGTTCATAAGCCTCTGCGGTCTGATCCTGTTAATGGCTGTCATGGAGTACGAAGATATGCCGACGAGCATTTTCGGCATCCAGGGACTCAATATGTGGAATGTACTGTTCCTAGGAGTTTTCCTGGCCTGCGTAGCCAGTCGACACCGTGAGAACCTCACGTGGGACATGCCCCGTCATGTTAGTGTGTTGCTGCTGATGTACCTCGCAGTGATTGTTATAGGTGTATTGCGAGCCGCCTTCGATCGCAGTTACATCGAGTGGTACCCGCTTAGGAAGCTGATCAGTGAGCACATGATCAATAGTGTCAAATGGGTCCTGCCCGCGATATTGCTCTTTCATGGGTGTCGAACTCGCAAGCAGGTGCTAATAGCTCTTGTCTGCATTCTTGCGATGTATTTCTTCATCGCGATACTGGTTATGAGGCGTGTGCCGTTCGAGGGGGCTCTCAGTAGTGGTGGAAGCATAGAATATGCGCGCAGGAAGCTCAGCAGGTCTATCGGCTATAACGCCTGCGATGTATCAGGTTTTCTTGCCGGGACGTCCTGGGGGATCCTGGCCCTCCTGCCGCTGGTCCGTCAGAAGAAATACTGGGTCATGATTTTGGCGGCAGCCGGTATGATTGTCTTTGCCCAAGCGCTTACCGGTGGGCGGGCGGGATATTTGGCCTGGGGGGCCACGGGATTAACGCTGTGCCTTTTGAAATGGCGGAAGCTCCTAATTCTTGTGCCGGTGGTCGTGATTTTGCTGCCGATAATCTTTCCTGGAGCTACTGAACGCATGTTCATGGGATTTGGCCAAACCGATGTGAGCGGGCAGACCACCGTTGACGAATTTGCGGTGACATCAGGTAGGTCGTTGATATGGCCGCTTGTCATCGATAAAATCAGTGAATCACCAATGGTTGGATTCGGGCGGCTAGGGATGATGCGTACAGGTTTGTATATCCAGGGGCTGGAGGAATTAGGTGATTCATTTCCCCATCCACACAACATGTATCTCGAAACGCTGCTCGATAACGGGATACTGGGTTCGATTCCGATATTCGTGTTTTGGGGGATCATGCTTTTGTATTCCGCAAGGTTATTCAGGAGTAATAATCGCCTGTGTTCGGCGGTTGGCGGAGTAGCCCTGGCCTCAATTCTGGCTCAATTGGTCGCGGGTATTGGGGCACAGCATGTCTATCCGAGGGAAAGTACGATGGGCATGTGGGCGGCCATGTTACTTTCGCTTCGGGTGTACGTGGAAAAGAATCGGGCGCAAATAGGTTCCATCGATGCGGAGAGTGCGTGGAATGGTCAGCCGTGCGATCAGCCGACGGTTGTCGCCTCCGCATACGCATCGGACTGGTCTTAGTATCCTCAAGGGGGTCGCTATCGGTATATCGCGATCGGAGCCAGGAGGCGGCGCCCAGGCGAATTTTGGGGTAGTGTGAGAGCCGATTATTGGCAGATGTATCAAGCCAATAGATGAATGGTCAGGAGACAGGAATGAGATTCACACATCTCAGTGAAGACGGCCAATGCCTTCTGGGATTCGGCATGTCGCTACACCGGAATCGACCGCAACGTCGATGATTAGCAAGAGTGACTCCATATGATGAGATCAGCGCAGATCTTAAGGGCGATCGTCAACGATGTTGGTGTCATTCTACGACGTGCCAGAATTACTTATCTCCGGATGACAGGAGTCTCGATTGGGAAAAACACTTTCATAAGTCTAGGCGCAAAAATAGATGTCTCTGGCAAGGGAAAAATTACCATAGGAGACAGATGTGAAATCACGCATGGGTGTGTCATTCTGTCGCATGATGCGGCAGTAAAACGAATTGACAAAAGCCACAAAAGAGGCGGACCCGTCCAAATCGGCAACAATGTATTTATTGGTGTTAACTCAATCATACTACATAGTGTGACAATTGGAAATAATTCGGTAATTGGTGCTGGATCAGTCGTGACCAAAGATGTGCCACCCAATGTCGTGGCTGCCGGAAATCCAGCAAGGATCATTCGTGATCTCTGCGAACGCTAAAAGCCACATACCGTTCCTCGGTTCACCGAAACGTTACTGTATATAGAGTTTAGAATGTCAAACCAATGGAAAGACCAACACAAGTACCCCGAACGAGACCACGGGCCGAAGGAGGACCTGACCGGTCGAGATCGACTGGTCTCAAGCGTTCTTTTCAGTTGGGCGGCTTATTTTGTTTTCATCATCGCGGGATTCATCCTGCCGCGGATGATCGACCATCGGCTGGGACAGGAACTGCTTGGCATCTGGGACTTTGCCTGGTCGCTGGTGAGCTATTTCAGCCTGATCCAGGCAGGAATCGGCTCATCCGTAAATCGTTATGTTGCCAGGTACCGGGCAGTCGGCGATATTTCCGGCGTCAACTGTGTCGTCAGTTCAGCGACTTGCATTCTGAGCGTCTTCGGATTGCTCGTTTTTGGATTGACGATTGCGGTATCACTGCTGCTGCCTAAGTTGTTTGGCTCACGGTTGGGTGAGAATGTGCTCGATGCTCAGTGGGTGGTGCTCTTTCTGGGGACCAGCATGGGCGTTCAAATCGCATTCAGTGCCTTCACCGGGATCTTGACGGGCTGTCACCGCTGGGGACTTCACAATATCAATATAAGTGGATGGTATGCGTCGACGGTTGCCGGGATGATTGTCGCTTTGCTGTTGGGAGGGGGGCTAAGGACGTTAGCCGTAATAACTCTTGCGGGACAGGTTCTGGCCGAATTGACACGAGTGATACTGGCATATAGCGTGTGTGATGGTTTGCGACTTCAACTATCCCTGGTACGATGGTTGATGATTAAAAAAGTGTTTGTCTTTGGTGGAAAGACGCTGATCCCAAGTGTGTCAAAACTGCTCTTGAATCAGACTACCAGCATTTTGATCGTGATCTACCTCGGGCCTGCGGCGCTGGCGCTATATGCCCGGCCTCGGTCTCTGATGCGTCATGTGGAGGCGCTGGTAAACAAAATGGCAATGATCCTAATACCAACCACTAGTTCACTACAAAGCACTGGAAACTCGGAAAAAATCCAGGAATTGTTGATAAAGTCCGTACGCTATTCTTTCTATATGGTTCTACCGATGGTCTTTATGCTGGTTGTTTTCGGTGGTGCGATAATGCAGTTGTGGATGGGACCTCGGTATGCTAACGGTTTGGTCCCAGCGATTCTGGCGGCCGGCTACCTTGCCGCCCTGGCTCAAACACCCATACTGATGATTCTTGCGGGTATGAACGCTCACGGTCGGGCTGGTATCGGCATGTTTATCACTTCCCTGTTTTCGGTGGGTTTGACAGTTCTGACAATCGGATATTTCAAGTGGGGTCTTATCGGCGCTGCTATTGGTATTACGCTTCCACTGACGATATTGAACGTAGTGTATCTGCCCCGTTTGATATGCCGGAAAGTCGGGCTCAGTACAGTACGGTATTTTCTGTCAGTTATGATTGGGCCGATGCTCCACGTGCTCCCTTTTGCATTATGTCTGGTAGGGTCACGGCTCATTTTCCCAACCAAACCTTTTACAGGTTTTCTCTGCGGTGGTTCTGTAGGCGGTACAGTCCTTGCAATTCTGTATTGGCGATATGTACTGCCAGATCGGATCAAAATATGGGCATTTCACTATCCGCGCAAAATGCTGCTATCAACAGGTTTCCTTAGTACAACAAAAAGTGTAATGTAATATGTTGAATAGCATTAGTGTGCGATTATGGAGTGGTAGTAAATGCAGAGATTCACGTTCTTATTGGTATGTTACATAGTATGCCTTAATTTGTTGTTGGCCGTAATTATCTTCAAACCAGGTCCTGTAGAGCAACTGGCAAAAAGACTCGGCTGGCGTAAGTCGAGCCATGCCGAGCATTATAATCGTATACTGGCTTTTCACTGTCGGATAGACGCATGTGTACCTGATGATGCTGTCATTTTTATTGGCGACAGTTTTATTCAGGGGATGTGTGTATCGGCAATCGTCGAAAGAGGAGTCAATTTCGGAATCGGTGGAGATACTACATCAGGTGTTCTCAAAAGGCTGCCTACGTACACCTGCATTAAAAAGGCAAGAGCCATTGTTCTGGCAGTGGGCTTCAATGATCTATGTGAAAGAAACAACTCTCAAATACTGAAGAACTATCGAGAGATCCTATTAAAATTGCCTGAGAACGTCAAAGTCATATTTTGCTCGGTATTGCCGATTGACGAGAACTGCCGCAGTGAAAGATACAATGACAGAATAATCGAGCTGAACCGCTCTTCAGCAGAGATGTGTTCCTCAATGGAGAACTGTCAATTTGCCGATTTGACGGATAAATTCAGGGATACACAAGGAAATCTTTCACAACAGTATCACGAGGGGGATGGAATTCACCTGAACAGCAAAGGATACAGTATTTACAATGAAACACTTAAGGCATTACTGATGTCAGTCATGCAATAAGATTCCTTTAAGGTAAGTTATTATTAAGAAACTCCTGCACAAGTTATTTTCGTGGTGTCCGCCATTCAAGGCGGTTGTTGGAGGTTACTGGTACTATAACTATATCCGGGAACGAAGATATTCACCAAGCCATTTCTGCAAGTGTGGCAAGAATGTGAGAATTGGACAAGGTGTATCGATAAGATCTCCGGAGAAAATGAAGATAGGCGATGGGGTCTTCATCGGAGAGGATTGTCTAATAGATGCTATTGGCGGTTTTCAGTTGGGAAATTGCTGTGCCTTGGCTGCTCGCACAATAGTACTAACGCTGGATCATCACCATCGATGTGCAGAGAGCATCCCATGGGGGGAAGCAAGAATCATCAAACCTGTAGTCATAGAAGACTATGTTTGGGTTGGGATGAATGCTTCCATTCTGCCTGGTGTGACGATCGGCGAGGGTGCGATCGTGGGACTGGGGGCTGTTGTGTCGAAAGATGTTCCATCATGTGCAATTGTCGTGGGTAATCCTGCAAGAATAGTCAGATATCGGGATGAAAAGGAATACTATGCGTTAAAGAAACGCGGTGCAGTCAAAGCCGTGAGTGCTCGTTGTACGCGTCTTTGGATCCCTGTGGAAATACGAGAGAATTACCATGATCTCCTGCGGGAAGTTGGCTATGATATAGATAATGGAAGAGAATATTTTGAGTTCACCGGCATGGATTAGTGAACATTGGGTACTACCGTTAACACTCTGTTTTCGACAAGCGTAATGATAAGAAATCTTACTCTTATATCTGCATTTCGTAACAGAAAATGATAAAAGCAGATTTTGGACATAATGGCAAGCCTCGGATATGTTTTGTAGCTCACAATGTTTATGGTGCTTTGGCCGGCAAGGATACCGGCCACATCGGGGGGATTGAGCAGCAACAGTCATTGATGGCCAGGTGGCTGGCCAAAAGAGGTTATCAAGTAAGCATGATTGCCTGGGATGAAGGCCAGGAAGACGGCGTTGAAATTCATGGCGTTAGAGTCTTCAAGATGTGCGCTAAGGATTCCGGATTAAAGGGCTTGCGATTCTTTTGGCCGAAGTGGACCAGTCTTCGCCGAGCAATGAGAAGGGCCAATGCTGATATATATTACTACAATTGTGGTGACCTTGGTCTGGGACAAGTCGTGATGTGGTGCCATCGGCACGGACGAAAGTGTGTATATTCGGTAGCAAGCAATCCTGACTGCGATCCCAAACTGCCAGTGCTCAAACCTCTCAGGGAACGAATACTTTATCGATTTGGACTAAAACGTGTAGATTCCCTAATAGTCCAAACACAATACCAACAACAGATGCTTCTTGAAGGATTCGGAATTACGTCGACAGTGATCCCGATGCCTTGCGAAAGACCATCCAACAACGAGAAAATTCTTCCGGAAACAGCCAACGAAGAATCCGTAAATGTGCTCTGGATTGGTCGAATCAGCAAGGAGAAGCGGTTCGAGTGGCTCCTGGATGTTGCGGTAAAGTGCCCGCAGATCATTTTTAATGTAATAGGTGCAGCAAACACTGAATCCGATTACGCCTCAAACCTGACGAAACGTGCTTCAGGGATTCGAAACGTTAAGATGCATGGCCGAATACCTCATCAAGAAATGTCCAAATACTATCGCAGTTCCAAAATTCTGTGTTGCACGTCGGCCTACGAAGGTTTCCCCAACACATTCCTGGAAGCCTGGAGTGTTGGTATTCCTGTAGTTTCTACCTTCGACCCTGATGATGTAATCCAGAAGAAGGGATTGGGAACTGTTGTGTACAATCTGGAGGAGATTGTATCCGGCCTGAAGGAATTCATCCAATCGCGTGAAACTTGGCAACGGGCTTCAAAGGCGGCCAAGCAGTATTATATGGAGAATCATGCGATAGATGTGAGCCTGCCAAGATTTGAGCGTTTGTTTCTGGACGTGGCAGGATACAAATCCTGAGTTTTTGTTATGAGGTCCGGCATTGAAGATAGCCATTGTTAGCCGTTATCCGAGTGATTCCAGACATCCCAAGGGCGGAGTGGAATCTGTTACGGTGGTTCTCGTGAAAGCTCTTGCCCAACTTGATGATTTTGATGTTCATGTTGTTACGCTTGAGTATAATAGGAAAGAGACCGCAGTCGAAAAAGATGGTGCTATTACAGTCCATAGGTTGCCCCGGTCCCATTGGCCGGAGATGCTAGATATATTTATCGGTCCTGGGCGAAGGCGGATAGTGCACTATATCATGGATTTGAAGCCAGATATACTGCACACGCATGAAACGTTCGGCCTGGGGCTTGGGACGCTTTCTATCCCGCATGTGTTTACGGTTCATGGGTTCGACCATGCCAATCTTATTGCCGACTCTGCCAGACACGCATGGATTCGATCTTGGCTATGGAAGTATATAGAGAGGCGAGGCCTAACGAAGCAAAAGCATATCATTTCCATTACTCCATACGTTAGAACAATGCTTGACCGGCAAACTCAGGCGAATATTTATGACATCGACAATCCCGTGGATGAGCGGTATTTCAATATCTCCGGATGTTCCGAGCCGGGACGAATTTTGTGTGTTGGCTGGATCAGTGAGAGAAAAAACACGCTGGGATCCGTGGAAGCGTTTGCTCTAATTGCAGATCGTTTTCCTGATGCGAGGCTTATCATCGCTGGAGAGGCAAAAGAAGCTCAATACCTCAACCGAATACAGCAAAGCATCGAAAAACATGCGATTGGCGGCAGGGTCAAAATGCTGGGACATATCAATCACGAGCAATTGATGGAGGAGCTGGTCAGGGCAAGTGTTTTTCTCCTGCCTTCCCTGCAGGAGAACGCCCCGATGGCGATTGCAGAGGCAATGGCGGCAGGTGTTCCAGTTATTGCTTCCAATCGATGTGGAATGCCATATATGGTTGCAGAAGGACAGACTGGTTTTTTGATCAATCCTGAATCGACCGAGCAGATTGCCGACCGTCTGGCCAAGTTACTTGGTTCCGAGCAATTATGCCGGAAAATGGGCCAAGCCGGGCGCCAAGTGGCCGTGGAACGATTCCATCCTCATGCCGTAGCCCAAAAAACAAGAGCTGTCTATGAGCGAATTTGTGCAAGCGCTTCGTAAAACTTAGATGAGTCCACTACCCCACTTGATATGAGAATAATTCGAAAAATAGCAGCTTACATAATACTGATTTCCGTATATGGCTTAACTTATCTTTTAGCTTTATTAGGTAATCTGATACCACGTCGGTCATGGAAGCCGAAAGGCCGGATACTGGTTACAGGAACTTTCTTCAATCCGAACTGGTATTTATCGCATATAACTCCACTGATTCGCAGCGGGATAAAGGAAGTAATTCTGGTGGTAGATGAACCTCAAATACCACTTGAAGGAGTCCGTTTTGTTTGTTGGCCGCATTGGCTTTCAAAGTTATTGAGCCGACAGGGTGCAAGGGCAATCTGGATGTTAGTGGCCGGTATTCGCTATCGACCTGACTTATACATGGGATTCCATCTTGGACCTGGAGCTTGCACAGCACTGGTGACGGGCAAGTTGTTGGGGCGGCCAGCCTGTTACCAGATGACAGGTGGTCCTGTCGAAATAATAGGTGGCGGAGTTAATGCGGCGGAAGGTATTGGCGCGCCTCTTGGCAGCCCGTCAAAATTAATTGAGACGATGGCTTTGGCCGTTGTTAATTTATTTGACTTAATTGTTGTTCGTGGTAATAAGGCCAAGGACTTTCTCGTTACTCATGATGTCAAACGACCTATAGCTATTATTACTGGTAGCGTACGAAATGGTCAATATCTAACTAAGAATAACCGTGACATTCATATAGTTTTTGTTGGACGATTATCTCCAGTCAAACAAGTTGATCAGTTCATTGAAGTGGTAGATACTATGAGGCGTGTTATGCCTGATATTCATGCAGCAATTATTGGTGACGGTCCTTTGATCTCCGACCTGCAAGCCTATACAGAGGAATTGGGACTCACCAAAAATGTGGAATTCCTTGGCCAAAGAAAAGAAGTGGAACCGTTCCTGGCCCGTTCCAGGATTTTCGTGCTGACCTCAAAATCCGAAGGTCTGTCGATTGCCATGGCGGAAGCGATGCGTGCTGGCGTGGTGCCCGTTGTGGCAAATGTCGGCGAACTCGGTGATCTTGTAATCGATGCTGTAAACGGTTATCTTGTTGAACCGAACAACATTAATGAGTACACAAAAAGGATTCTCTCGCTCTTGCAGGATCAAGCCTTGTGGAGAGAATATTCACTCAGGGCCATTGAGGCGGCAGGAAAACACTGTGATATTGAAGTTATCTCACGAAAGTGGGACAAGAACCTACGAGATGTTGTGTCACAGGCTTCAGGTTGTTATGCGGAGGATATTTGGAATTGATTGAATTCCCGAATCCAATCCAGGTTACAATCTCAACCGGTCATGATAGATACCCCTCGGAACCACCGTATTCACCTATCATTTCTTATCCTGAGTACCCTTTCGTACCTGATACCCTCGCTAAAGAGATCAATCATACATACGAAGGTGTACGCAATGCGCTGCGACTTTTGGGACTTGATGCGGTGAATTATGACCAAAAAGACTGGAATCCGCTTGGTCAAATCGTCCGACCCAGCAACACGATTGTACTGAAACCGAATTTTATTCGTGATTTTCGTGAGACACTATCAGGCCATGAAGATTGTATGATAACCCATGGGTCTATCATACGCGCAGCCGTAGACTTTGTCTATATTGCCCTTAAGGGCAAAGGCCGAATCATTATCGCAGATGCTCCACAGAATGATGCAGACTTCGATATGATTCGTCGAATGGCGGGTTTGGAAGAAATTCAGGCGTTTTATCGCCGACACGCAGGCTTTGAAGTAGAAGTCTATGATCTTCGCCCGGAGAAGGCTCGAAAAGTGAACGGTGTGATTGTCGGCCACGAGCGGTTATCCGGCGATCCGGCCGGTTATGTAAAGGTGGATTTAGGCCGACATTCTGCGTTTAACGAGATTTCTAACCTGTGCCACTTGCTGTATGGCTCGGAATATGATACTGGCGAACTCCACTCGCACCACCACGATGATACCCACGAGTACCTAATCTCGAAGACTGTTCTGGATGCTGATTGTATCATTAATTTGCCGAAGCTCAAGACACATAAGAAGACCGGCATTACAGTCTGCATGAAGAACCTGGTGGGGATAAACGGAAACAAAAATTGGCTCCCGCATCATCGGTTAGGTACTCCTGCTCAAGGGGGAGATCAGTTTGCTGATGACAGTACACAACACCGAATCGAACAAAAGGCCATGGCCTGCTTCAGGAGTCTGTTTCCATTATTAGGACCTTTGAGAGGAGTTATGGCCAAGCCGTTAAAAGCCCTCGGTACGAGCATCTTCGGTGATACGAATACCAATACGGTTCGTTCCGGCAACTGGTACGGCAATGACACCACATGGCGCATGGTGATCGATTTGAACCGAATACTGATGTACGCGGATAAAGATGGATACCTTCAAGACAGTCCGGAAAGGCATATATTTTGTATCGTTGACGGGATTGTTGGTGGCGAAGGCAACGGTCCACTGGACCCGAATCCAAAACCGGCGGGTATTGTTGTCGCTGGTGAAAATCCGGTAGCCGTTGATTTAATATGTGCTCGCTTAATGGGTTTTGACTATAAGCGGCTACCTGTATTATGTCAATCATTGGATAACAGTCATTCTCCACCCCTTGCAGCATTCGGATATGACGAGGTTATTTGTAAGTCAAATGATCAGCAATTCGATAGACCTTTAGCTCAATTTAATGGAACAGACTTGGCCTTTAAGCCCCACTTTGGCTGGAAGGGGCACGTGGAATTAGATTCTTCCCAAGTATCTGAAAAGAGAACCAAACAGTGTGTTTTTTAATCGCATTCATTGGATTTCATGACCAAAAACCAATGTAGATGAAAAAAGCATTTTCAAAAAAGAACTTGTGGGATAAAACTCCGTCGTTACTTAAGTCCACTCTGGGAGCAGGATTGGGATTGTTTCCCCCGAAATGGCTTTTAGGAAAGAGTTTCAGGAAGAACTGCAAGTTTATTTGTAATGCGCAATGGTGGTCGGCGGAGCAGGCCCGTGAGTATCAATTGAATGAATTGCGTAAGATTCTTAAGCTCGCTTATGAAAGGACAAAGTTTTATCGTCACTTGTTTGACTCTGTTGGATTTCGCCCGGGAGATATTAACACCTTAGATAACATGAATCAACTTCCTACTATCGACAAACATGTTGTTATTGAAAACCTTTTGGACATGTGCACAAAGAGTGTCAGGGACAGTGATGTTGATTTTGGATCTACCGGAGGGACGAGCGGCACACCATTGCATTTTTACATGAGTGCAAGTCGCTCAAGGGTAGAATATGCTTATCTTGCGATGAGTTGGAAACGGGTCGATTATGAGCTTGAGATGCCAATGGCTGTACTGCGCGGTCGTACAGTTCAACCTGATCGAAACGGATTTCGCCACGAATATGACCCAATTCTCCGGCACCATTATTATAGCAGCTTTCACATGTCCGATGAGAAAATGAAACGCTATCTTGAGCATATCGCCACTATCGGGCCGTGCTTCTTACACGTCTATCCCTCCAGTATCGCTGTACTGACCCGTTTCATTATTCGAAACAGCATTCACGCCCCTAAGAATATTAGGGGTATTATTGCCGAATCCGAAATCGTGTATCCCGATCAGCAGCAGATGGTCGAAGAAGTGTTCGATTGTCGCTATTTTTCCTGCTATGGTCAGTCGGAAAAAGTTGTCCTTGCCGCGGGTTGTGAAAAATCAGACAATTACCATGTATGGCCAACTTATGCTTACTTCGAACTGCTCGATGATAACGGTAATCCAGTGAACACGCCGGGCCAACAGGGCGAAATTGTAGGAACGGGCTTTATCAATACCATCATGCCATTCATCAGATATCGGACTGGGGATTGGGCTATGTACGTCGGGAATCGTTGCCGGGAATGTGGTCGCGAGCATACTCTTATTCGCGACATTCGTGGCCACCGAACACAGGAAGTGCTGATCGCAGTCGATGGATCTGAAATCTCGTGGACGGCTCTGAATATGCACGATGATACATTTATACACGTCAGGCAGTTTCAGTTTTTTCAGGATAAGCCGGGACAGGCTGTTTTGCGTATTGTACCGGCAGATAGTTTTGGTAAAGATGATGTTGACCGAATACATCGGAACCTGGGACGCAAACTCGATCGCCGGCTTACTTTCACCCTCGAACTCATTGACGTAATCCCTCTTTCTCCCAGAGGCAAAGCCATATATGTTGACCAGCAAATTGAACGACCAGAACATCAGCTTTGAGATGCTCAACAGATGTTGAACATAATGTCTGGTGTGGCAGTCGAGAAATGCAAAGCCTTGGAAAAAGGGAGTTGGTTTGATACACCTTATTTTGAGCCTTGATTATGAGATTTTTGGCAATGGCTCCGGTGATGTCCATCGGGAGATGATCGAGCCTACGCACCGCCTGTTGGCAACATGCGACAAATATAATGCGAGAGTCTCCATCATGCTCGAGGTGGGGGAGTACTGGGCTATGAGGGAGGCCGAACAGGCTGGTTCCCTGCATCCGGGCTACTCACCTTCACACGAGATTGAAAAACAGATTAAAAACGCAGTTGAATGCGGACACGATGTGCAATTGCATCTACACCCCTGGTGGATTGGAGCCACATTCAAGGGCGGCAATTGGTGTCTTTGTCCGGAGTATCTACGTATTAGTGATTTGCCGCATGGCATGGGTTCTGAGGGTGATTTGTTCTCCGTTGTTGGGGTACTGCACGAAGGCAAGCGCACTCTGGAGGCCATGATCCGTCCCATTTGTGCGGATTATGAATGCCTGGTGTATCGGGCCGCCATGTTCTGGGGACAACCCTCGGGAGAGCTTATTCAGGGTCTCAAGAGAGCTGGGCTTGTTGCAGACTCATCCGTTATTCCCGGCCTGTACGAGACCGCTCCTGCGCCCACCGATTATCGGCACGCAGAATCTATGACGGGCCACTGGTGGACCTGCGCAGACGACATAAGTCAATCTGGACCCCAAGGTGAAAACATTATTGAGTTCCCGGTTTACTCCAGGATGAGACCCTTTGTATGTAACTTCCGGTGGACGAAACTTTGTGCTACTCTCAAGAGGCGGCGGATCGAGAGAGCCGACACGCACGGCCACGGCATGATGGAAGCGAGACAAAGCACGGAGTCGCTGGGACAAGTGCTGAAAAAACTCGGTACATTGCAGCCGCTGAAGTACGATTTCTGTAAGTTGAGTGCTGGGGATATGATTCGAGAACTGCGGCACGCGATGAAAAGCGACCAAGCAATGAGAAATGGCCTCGGCACTCCAGTTGTAATGTTGGGACATAGCAAGGATTTTTGGAACGACCGGAATCTTGAAATGTTTTTTAGGTTTATCAAGAAGGAGTGTGAGGGTAGAGTACTCTTCAGCACGTTAGGGGAATTAACAAAAAGGATCTTAAAGAGAGACAAAATCGCGAGTCCTTCCATGGAGTAAAATAGCATATAGTAGGCTCTGGCATCAATAGAGCAAACGGGGACTGACAATGCATCCTGATATAGCAATATTGGTTGACATTGGATTGATATACGTATATGGAACAAGTAACGCAGCAGTTAAAATCTGGTGAGATAATCGTACAAGAGCTTCCCTGGCCGAAAGTCGGTTCAGGAATGGTCTTGGTTCGTAATCATTATTCACTAATCAGTGCCGGGACCGAGGGTTCTACTGCCAAGACCGCTCGTAAGAGTCTGATAGGTAAAGCTAAAGAACGCCCACAGCAGGTCAAGCAGGTGCTCGATACCCTTAAAAAACAAGGCCCCGTACAAACATACCGCGCGGTAATGAAGAAGCTGGATGCCTATTCACCCCTGGGCTATAGCTCTGCAGGGGAAGTAATTGAAGTCGGTGCATACATCCAGGATATCTCTGTCGGTGACAAGGTGGCATGTGCAGGTGTTGGCTATGCCAACCATGCCGAGATTGTATGTGTTCCACGTAATTTGTGTGTGAAGCTTCAAGAAGATGTGGACCTGAAGAAGGCCAGCTATAACACGCTTGGCGCGATTGCATTGCAGGGCATTAGGCAGGCAGATTTGCGACTCGGTGAAAGCTGTGCAGTGATCGGCCTGGGGCTCTTGGGACAATTAACCTGTTTAATGCTGCGAGCCAGCGGGATTCGAACCTTCGGAATTGATATTAACCAGAATGCTGTTGAAACAGCATCAAAACATTGTTGCGATGAAGCATGGATTCATCCTTCACATGGCCTATCTTCAAAGGTCAAAAATCAAACCAACGGATTGGGTATCGATGCCGTGATTATCACTGCAGGTAGCTCCAGTCTTGATCCAATAAATTGTGCCGGTGAGTTAGCCCGTAAGCGCGGTAGAGTCGTCGTGGTAGGAGCAGTGCCCACGGGATTCGACCGAAATCCCTATTGGTACAAGAAGGAACTGGAATTGCGCATGTCATGCTCTTATGGGCCGGGCCGGTACGACCCCGAGTATGAAGAGAAGGGGATTGACTATCCGGC
>CAZHBL010000059.1:0-15645 GCA_964530105.1 uncultured Pirellulales bacterium
TCATACCATGGCAAAATATGAATGTGTAGCATAATCTATGTACTGGTTAGTAAGCCGTTTGCTGTGGTTCCATTCCCGCTTGACAAGCACATCTGTTCTCAAATTAGTGACCCTAACAGGTTGTTTCGAAAATTTAGGTTGTTGGGAGTGTTTTGTGAAATCTACAAAAAAATCTTTATATGAGTTGGTTGTTGAGGCTTATTCTGATAACAGAAGACTTATTGCGCCTTTGGTGGGTTTTCCCGGTTGTAAATTAATTGATACCACTTTAAAGGTCGCTCAACAAAACCATGGGGTGCATTTTAAATGTATTAATGCTTTAACTAAGTTACTCAAACCGGATATAGCGTTTATGCTAATGGACCTTTCTGTAGAGGCAAATGCACTTGGGCTTCCCGTAAGATTTCCGATAGATCAATCAAGTAGTGTTGAACTTCATCCAATAGACAACCTTGATGAACTTGACCGTTATCGCCACATAGATATACTACAGGATGCCCGTATACACTCCTATATCAAAACAATTCAAATGATGTCTATAGGATTGGAAAAGGATATAGTAAAGTGCGCTTATGTGATTGGCCCTGTAACTTTGGCAGGCCTGTTTGAATCTGCAGAACGAGTAGCTATGGATTCGATTCTCGAACCGGAAAGGCTGAACGTGTTGTGTTCGTTTGCTACGGAGATTATACAGAAATACGCGCACGCGATGATTAACGCAGGAGCTGACATCGTTTGCATTCTTGAACCCACCGCCACAATTCTGGGCCCTAAAGAATTTAAAAAATTCAGTAGTTTTTATGTCAACTATATTATCGAAAGTTACAAATACGCAAATATAGAAACTGTTTATCATACATGTGGTAATACAATGCATCTTATACAGGAAATGGTTTCTGCCGGCGTTAATGCCCTGAGTTTGGATTCATCTCAGTTTGGTGTAGAAATGGAAAAAGCAGCACAATTAGTACCCGATGATGTTGTAATTATTGGTAATATCAGCCCAACACACGTACTTAAAGATGGTTCGGTAGAAACGGTGAAAGACACTACGACGAAGTTGCTGGAGAAGATGCGACCATATCCAAACTTTGTATTAAGTACCGGTTGCGATGTGCCGCCCGAAGCACCCCTTGAAAACATTAATGCGTTCATGCAGGCAGGGCGTAACTATAAATAGTTCTTTCGATCAAAACTTTTTTGTTTTTTGATGACAAAAAATGTCAACGGATATGTCGGAACAGTTAAAAGTAAGATAAGGTAAAAAAAAGTTTGAAATCCGGGGTTTGATTAACTTTCTGGCGGCCTAGTAGCAGGCCTTGCGGCGTCAATCTCCTTCTTGAAGCAGCCGATATGTATCACCTTTATGTTAACGCCTATCTGAACCACCCGTTTTTTAAAATATGCTTCTGGAAGTAAACTCCTTTGTATTTTGACCTACTCGGCCATGAGAATTTCCTCCTGTTGCAGTTGCTCTGTGTTGGCGTTGCCTGGCGCAGATATGCCTTTCGATTATCGAGGTTTTTACGATTTATATGGTTAATGGGCAGTCTGTCAGGTGCGGTTATCGTAGTTTATCAGGGAAACAAACGGTAAAATCTGTTGTTGCCCGGAAATCATCTGTTATTTCTGGATGAGGAGTAAAGGACACATTATTTTCAGATGAACTGACAAATATAATTGGCGTTGTAATTGAAAATCGGATGAGTGTAAATTCTATTCTAATGGCACTGATTTGAACGCATATATTGCTTTCAGGGTCAATGGAGATTAGTCTTGTGTTGGAACTTTTACGTCGTTTTTATTTACTTGCCCTGATATTGGTTTTATGCGGCGCCGGTTGTGTCACTGTTAAGCACGCTCCCTCGTCTCGGGACGAGAAATATACCGAGCAAAATGCGATTGGCATGATAAGGGTCAGACGGGGAACACTCGCTTCCGTCTACGCTCCAATGGCCAAGCAGATTGCGATGGATTTCTACCTGCGAGAGAAAGAAGGTATCGGCATAGATATCGGAAGTGGCCCGGGGACACTCATTCTCGAACTATGCAGACATTCCAGGCTGCATTGGATCAACGCCGATATCAATCCGCATTTCTTTCCGCATTTTTATAAACAGGCGCAGCAGCAAGGTTTGGGTCACCGGGTCAGCGCCGTATTCGTCGATACAGGCGCCCTGCTTTTTCGCGATAACTATGCGGATATCATCGTCAGCAGGGGTTCTTTTCCTTTCTGGCAGGATAAAACCCGATCAAATCATCTCATATAGCATCGATAGGATGAGTAGTAATCACAGCCCAGTGTACCATTGAACGATTCACCCAACACATCAATCAGTACTTGTGTTGATCGTGTTTTATCGATTTTAAACAGGACATACAACTCGGCCCTAAAAACCCATGTCCAGAACTTTTCGCCCTTGTCTTTATGGCCGGTTTCATCGACGTTAACAACGGTTTCCAAGGGGAGTCTATTGAGTAGCTCTTCATAGGGATCATTCAGCGATGTAGTGACCTTTGCAATGACCTTTCGTAGAAACCCCCTGCAAACGGATTCTCCCAATACATCACGAATGAATTTTCGGATCGTTGAGAAAGAGGCGTGATAGACATATTTCATGTAAGCAACCAATGTCGTGATACGTTCCTGGAAAAAGCTCGCTTTCACTATGTGCTTTGGAAAAGGCTTGTAGTGAATCTTTTCACATTCTTCACAAATTACCGCGTAAGCGCAATATTCCTCTTTGAGCACCGGTATCTTTTCGATCTCAAGCTGCTGTACTCGGGGAGGTTCAAGATCAAGACGTAGCGTTACCTCGCCACCACAGTCCGGACAAGATGGGTAGACATGAGGATGACGTATATCGATTTGATCCTCGGTATATAAAGGTCGTGTGTGTTTGTTATGTCCAGGCTGGCCACCGACCTTACGCTTGGCTTCGTTTTCACTTGTCTTCGGATTCTTTGGTTTGACGATATCGCTGGAAGGCGGCTTAGAAGAATTTCGCGAATTCTTCTTGAGTGCTGCCAATTTTTCTTCAAGGGTATTTATTCTCTTGTTCAAAGTATCAACACTATCCTGGAGTTGTTTATTTTCTTGTCGGAGACACTCGTTTTCTTTTATCAGAGGTTCAAGGATAGAGTTTTTGTTGGCCATGAATCAATGACTTGCAAATAGCAGGCCAACTCGCGATAGGCATAAAAATATATCTGTGAATGGTCCCAAAATAATTTGACTTTGCCGACAGACAGTGAGATATAGTGTATAATAGTGTTGAACTTGGTTATTTCAACATTGTGGGCGTTGGCCAATGCGTTCAAAATACCCGTGAACGGTTACAAAATAATGAGGTGCAGGCAAATGAATGCTCGGGAACGGTTTCATCGGATTATGAACTTTGATACAGATGTGCGGACTTTGAAGTGGGAATTCGGATATTGGGGGGAAACGGTCAATAAATGGTATGACGCAGGCCTTCCAAAGCACCAATACCCCGAAATTCCGAGTGAAATAACCACGCCTTCTTCTACCCTGTATACATTTGCTTGGTCGGATAAATGTCAGGGCAGGAAACGGCTGCCCAATGGATTCCCTGTGATGGCAGGCGGATTGTATTGGCCGACACAGGGATTTGCTTTGGACCATGATGTTCGCCGCCATTTCAATATGGACTATACACAAACCATCGTGGATGTGAATTTACTGTGGGATCCGATATTTGAGCCGAAAGTGCTTGCTGAAGATGATAAGACACTATCTTACATTGATATTGATGGTGTCGAAAGGACTTACCTCAAACAGGAGGCAACGATTCCGACTTCCATGAAATGGCCGATTACTGACAAAAAAAGCTGGGAAAAACTTAAGGCCGAGCGGCTTAATATTAAAGATATTTCCAGCAGGTTCCCAAAGAACTGGGATACGCTTGTTAAAGAATATAACAGCAGGGACTACCCGCTTGCATTGGGCGGGTATCCACAGGGGTTTTTCGGCACACTAAGCCATTTGATCGGGTATGAAAACACGTTTATATGGTATGCAACGGAACCGGAACTGATTCATGATATCCTAGAGACATTTACAAATATCTGGATGGCTGTTTACGAAGTCGTTCTGGGCCAGGTCGAAATTGACCACTGGCAGATATGGGAAGATATTTCATTTGGCAAGGGACCTATGATCTCGCTGGGGATGGTTCGGGAATTTATGAATCCGTATATTAAACGGGTCGCTGACTTTTTGAAGTCAAAAGGCGTAAATATCATTCTTCTTGATACGGATGGGGATTGCAATTCGATTATTCCAGTACTGATGGAGGCAGGTGTGACGGGGATGTATCCGTTTGAGGCTCACTGCGGCATGGATGTGGCAAAGGTGCGCAGGCAATATCCAAAACTTCAAATGCTTGGCGGGATATCAAAATCTGAAATCGCCAAAGGCCCCGAGCGAATTGACCAAATTCTCGCCCCAATCGCCGAAGTCCTGAAAACGGGCGGTTATGTCCCATTCGGCGATCATTTTATTCCACCCGATGTGGATTTTGAAAATTTCACTTATTACCGCAATAAACTGAACCAAATAATTGATTCAGTTGGCAAGGAATAGGCATGAATATGGAAAATCAGGAATTGGCGAAGAAGTTAGTGATCGATGAGTCGCATATCAACTCATTTTTTGTGTGGAAGGTTGCGTTTATCGCGGCTATGGGAGGGCTGCTGTTTGGTTATGATTTCATGGTTATCGGGGGGGCCACCGTCTTTTATGAAACATATTTTGATCTTGCGGGCAGACCGGAACTGTTGGGTTTGAGTGTCGGTTCAGCTCCGATCGGATGTATCCTTGGCGCCGTTTTCTCAATGCTCTTTTCCGATCGTTTTGGCCGTAAATATCTTTTGATTTGGGCATCGGTTTTATTTTTCCTGTCAGCTGTGGGCACTGCCGCTGCATGGAGTTTTACCTGGTTCAATATATTTAGGGTGATTGGCGGGGCCGGTATTGGTTTGGCAGCCAATCTGTCACCGATGTATATTGCGGAAATCGCACCGACCAGCCATCGCGGTAGGGTGGTGACCACAAACCAGTTTACGATCATGATCGGCATTGTGGTTTCACAGGTTGTCAACCTGTTGATCCAGCAACATGGAAGTAGTGTGGCACCGGCGGTATCAGGGATGAGTTGGAATGAAACGATGGGCTGGCGGATAATGTTTGGCGCCGAGGCAATCCTGGCTATCGGGTTTTTCCTCCTGATCTTTACCGTCCCGAGAAGCCCTCGATGGCTGATTAAACGGGGCCTTCGTGAAGAGGCTGAAAAAGTTCTTACCATTGTTGGAGGGCCTCAATACGCTAGAAACGAAGTCGCCGATATTTCCTCAACGATTTCTACTGAAGAGGTAGCCAGGCTGAATGTCAGGGAGATTTTTGAGCCGAGACTTCTTAAGGTCATCTTTCTGGGAATGTTCCTTGCCGTCGTTCAGCAGTGGAGCGGACTGAATAGTGTCTTTGCTTATTCGCATCAGATATTCCATAATGCTGGTTTCAGT
This sequence comes from uncultured Pirellulales bacterium, assembly GCA_964530105.1. Taxonomy (GTDB): domain Bacteria; phylum Planctomycetota; class Phycisphaerae; order Sedimentisphaerales; family Anaerobacaceae; genus JAFGPJ01. The sequence continues at coordinate 5,545 of CAZHBL010000059.1, forward strand.
ATTTCCGGGGCGATGCTCTCGTTGGTCTTTCAAGGACTGACCATGCTGATTTTCTGTGTCGTGGCCATGTTTGTTGTTGATCTTGTCGGTCGCAAGGCTCTGATGCTTATCGGCACATTGGGAATATCCATCACGCACCTGCTGATTGGGCTTTGTTTTCAGCAAGAAATAGGCGGTGTGGCAGTAGTAGTTTTAGTGATGCTTGCGATTGCGTTATACGCAATGACGCTGGCGCCCATCGTGTGGGTACTGCTCTCGGAATTGTTTCCCAATCGTGTTCGCGGCTTTGCCATGGGCATTTCAGTTGTATCGTTATGGATAGGTTATTTCATATTGACTTTTACTTTCCCAATAATGGAAGAAAAAATGGGAATGGCAAGTACATTCTGGACATACTCAGCATTTTTATTCATTGCTTTTTTAGTATTGTTGTTTTCTTTGCCGGAAACAAAAGGCAAATCACTTGAGCAGATCGAACGTGATATTTTAGGAAAACGCTGATTTTCAGAATGGTCGTTCGGAAGGATTATGATGGTAGGTATTAAGGATGTAGCTAAAGAAGCTGGCGTTTCCATCGCTACGGTTTCCAACGTTATCAGCGGAACCAAGCGTGTTAGTGAACAGCTCCGTCAAAAAGTTTCACTGGCAATCGATAAACTTGGCTATGAAGTTAATACGGTTGCAAGCAGCTTGAAAAGCAAAAAGACCAATACCATCGGGATTATCATTCCGAATATAAACCGGATTTTTTTCCCGCAGGTGATAAGGGGTATTCAGGATGGTCTTTCCGAACTGGGATATAATCTGATGCTTTGTGATACAAATGATGATATCAAGAAAGAGCGTTTCTTTATCCAGATGCTTAAGAGCAGTTGGGCCGATGGGATGATTATTGCGTCGGTGGCCGATGAAGACGATCGCGACTATATCAGAATGCTGTCCAACCTGTCAATGCGGGACAAGCGAATCCCTGTTGTGGTACTCGAGAGAGAGTTTGCCGGCAGTAAGGTCAACTCGGTTCGGGTTGACAATTTTCAGGCGGGGCGGATAGCAACGCGACATTTGCTCGATTCTGGATGCAAAAATATTTTGCATATTTCCGGTCCGCGTTATTCATGCTTGGTCAATGCACGTATCAAGGGTTATACCGAAGAGCTTCGGGCTGAAGATTCGACAATGGAGCCGATTATCCTCGAAGGTGACTTTTCACCATTGAGCGGTTATCAGGTCATTAAAAATTACCCATTAAAACAAAAACGAATCGACGGTATTTTTGCAGCCAATGATCAAATGGCGATCGGCGCACTTAATGCGTTAAAGGAAGGCGGCTATCAAATCCCGAATGATATAAAAATCATTGGCTTTGACAATACATTTGTTGCTTCGATCGTTGAACCGTCGATTACAACGATCAATGTGCCTAAGAGCCTATAACAAAACCTAAAATTTAAGCATTGGTTTACCCGATAAAATATGCATAGGAAAATCCAAAATCTGATATTTTGTCAAGGAAGACCAAAGCATGGCCAAAGCACTGGTAAACGAACAACTATGGGAACTTATAAAACCAATTCTGCCCAAACATCCGCCTCGTCCCAAAGGAGGCAGGCCGCCTTTGGACGACCGCAAAGCTCTGACTGGAATTATTTTCGTACTCAAGACCGGCATTCCCTGGCAGTATCTACCACAGGAGATGGGCTGCGGTTCAGGCATGAGCTGTTGGCGGCGTCTGAAAGAATGGCAAAAGGCTGGGATATGGGACAAAATACACCACGTCTTGCTCAACCATCTGCGAGAAAAAGACAAAATAGACTTCTCTCGTGCTGTAGTAGATTCGGCTTCGGTGCGAGCCGTTTTTGGGGGGCGAAAACGGGCCCGAATGCAACGGATAGACGGAAATTGGGGTCGAAACATCACATTATCACCGATGCCAACGGTATCCCTTTCGCAGTAAAAGTCACGGGAGCCAACCGCCACGATGTAACTCAACTTTTGCCATTGGTTACTTCGATTCCTCCGATCGCAGGCAAAGTGGGTCGCCCTCGCAAGAAACCGGATTGTATTCAGGGTGACCGAGCCTATGACAGTCAACCACATCGAGATGCGTTGCGTAAACTTGGTATAGGCTCTATTTTGGCGAAACGCAGAACGGAAAATGGCAGCGGATTGGGTGTATTTCGCTGGGTGGTCGAGCGTACACTTTCTTGGCTGCATCAGTTTCGCAGACTGCGAGTTCGTTATGAACGTCGTGATGACATTCATGAAGCTTTCCTTACGATAGGTTGTATTTTAATATGTTCAAATTTCATATAAATCAGGTTTTGATACAGGCTCTAAATATGAAATGGGTCTTACCGCGGCTGAACTTATGATTAAACAGATCAGTGACCCCAAAGCTCCGGCGCAGAATATTATGATGCCGATAAATTTGAGAGTTCGAAAATCCACGCAGCCCGGCGGTGATGGGACCTGGGAACTTTTCGACTGGTAATGAAAAACTAACTGAGTAACTATTATAAAGGTTTATAATTATGACATCATCAAGAATTCGTGAGACATTTGAAAAAGGCGGCGGTATTTTCCGCATGATTCCTGTTTTTATCCCACGTCGTTTTTCGACAGCAGGGCGACGTTTAAGGCTTCATCCGGATGATTATTTTGCACTGGGTACAGCGCGAGGTTCTATCAAAGAACGCTGGTTCAGTTCGACGATAGCGGCAATGAATGGTCCGCTGGCTCCTGAGGATGAGGGTATGAGTTATGTTGCGGCGGATGTGAACAGTCAGGAAAACAAGTTTTTATTTCGTGACGCATGCCAGGAATTAGGTGTTGATATAATAGGGTCACAACTTTACGACAAATACGGTACCTGGCCAATGTACTCGAAATTTTTTGATTTTGGCGAGCCGTTGTTCCATCATTTGCATCTGGATGACGAATCTGCGGGCAGAGTCGGGCGTATTGGCAAACCGGAAGGGTATTATTTCCCAGTTCAACTGAATAATCATCTCGGTACGTTTCCACATACCTATTTCGGGTGGGCGCCTGAGACCACTAAAGAACAGGTGCGAGAGCGTTTACTGCAATACGAATCGGGTGACACTCGTATCACGGAACTTTCCAGGGCCTATCGGATACAACTCGGCACCGGCTGGTACACGCCGCCGGGCGTAATCCATGCTCCCGGTTCTGTTTTGACTTATGAGCCACAATGGAATAGTGATGTTAACATCGTGTATGAAAACATTACCCAAGGGGAAGAGATTTACCCGAAGGATTTCCTGTCAGAGAATTGCCCAAAGGATAAAAAGGATGATGTTGATTATATTATGAGTTTGATGGACTGGGAAAAGAACGTCGATCCTTATTACAAGAGGACCTTTTTCAGACCTCCTGTTGTGTGTAACCATTCAGACGACAAGCATACGGAAAAATGGATTCTTTACGCCAATGAGTATATAGCAGCCAAAGAGTTGACGATTCAGCCTGGACAAAGTATCGTTTCAAAAGACTCGGCTGCTTATGGTTGCGTCATGATTCAGGGGCACGGTACGTTCGGTAATTTTGATGCCGAGTCGGCTGTGATGCTGCGGTTTGGCCAGATGAGTGCCGACGAACATTTTGTCAGTGAAAAGGCAGCTCAGGAAGGTGTCAGGATTACCAATAAAAGCCGATTTGAGCCGATGGTTATTCTCAAGCACTTTGGGCCCAATAATCCGGATATGCCGAAGTCGGTTTAGTAAAAACAAGGAGAATTAAATATGGCTTATACAATAGGGTTAGATTACGGTTCAAATTCAGTAAGATGTATCGTCGTCAATCTTACAAACGGCTCTGAAATAGCGACCGATGTATTTGGTTACCCAAGTGGTGAAATGGGTATTCTGCTTGATAAATTCGATCATAACGTGGCCCGTCAAAACCCGGCCGATTATATCGAGGGCCTTGAAACAACGGTTAGAAACGCAATCGCTTTGGCAAAAAAAGCGGACAGCGATTTTGACCCTTCAACGGTAATTGGAATAGGTGTTGATACGACCGGTTCTACCCCGTTGCCTGTAGATGAGCAGGGTGTTGCGATGGGTTTGCAGGATAAGTTTAAGGATAACCTCAACGCAATGGCCTGGCTTTGGAAGGACCATACCGGCCATGCGGAAGCAGCTGAAATAACCGACCTTGCCAAGAAACACCGGCCTGACTATTTGGCTAAATGCGGCGGGACATATTCATCCGAATGGTTTTTCAGTAAAATCCTGCATTGCCTGCGTGTTGATGAGGGTGTTTTCGATGCTACTTATACATGGGTTGAACATGCCGATTATATGACAGGGCTATTAACCGGGACGAGCGATCCTAAACTGATTAAACGATGCCGATGCGCAGCGGGCCATAAGGCTATGTTCAATGATGCGTGGGGCGGGTATCCGGATAACGAGTTTTTATCGATGCTGGCTCCTAAGTTGGGTCAATTAAGAGAAACTCTGGGTGATAACACATATACAATCGATACTGCCGCTGGTCAATTATGCAGTGAGTGGGCTAAAAGATTAGGTTTGCCAGAGGGTATTGCTGTGGCGATGGGTGCGTTCGATGCCCACCTTGGCGCGGTTGGTTCGGGTATAAAAGAAGGTACACTTGTCAAGATTATTGGCACAAGTACCTGTGATATGGTTGTAGCTCCGCAGACAGCCGGATTGTCAGATATTCCCGGAATTTGCGGTATTGTTGAGGGTTCGGTCTTGCCAGGCTTTTTTGGCCTTGAGGCTGGGCAGTCGGCTGTGGGGGACATTTTTAACTGGTTTGTAAATTACATCCAGCCCGGTGGAGAAAAAAAAGGCGATCATGTAGCCCTGACGGAAAAAGCAGCGAAGCTAAAACCCGGCCAGTCGGGTCTGTTAGCTTTGGATTGGAACAATGGTAACCGGACGATTTTAGTGGACCAGCGTTTAACAGGTTTGCTTTTAGGGCAGACGCTGCATACAAAACCCCAGGAAATCTACCGGGCATTAATTGAGGCGACTGCATTTGGGGCGTTGACCATTATTAACCGCTTTGAAGAATACGGCGTAACGATCAAAGAGGTCATTAACTGCGGCGGCATAGCGGAAAAGAATCCCATGCTGATGCAAATTTATGCTGACGTAACCGGCAGGGACATGAAGGTCTCACGCTCATCGCAAACCTGCGCATTAGGCTCGGCGATCGCCGCGGCGGTCGTGGCGGGCAAAGCCAAAGGCGGTTATGATAATTTTGCCGACGCCCAAAAGGCTATGACGGGCGTTAAAGACGTGACCTATAAATCGATTCCGGAAAATCAAAAGGTTTATGCCAAACTTTATAAACTTTACAGACAGCTTCACGACGCTTTCGGCACGACAGACGATTCAGGGAAACTCGGCAATGTTATGAAAGAACTGCTTGAAATTAAAGAAAGTTGTAGTGGATGATTATGCTTAACGATTTAAAAGAAAATGTTTGTCAGGCTAATGTAGAGTTAAGACGACAAGACCTTGTTTTATACAGTTGGGGTAATGTCAGCGGTATTGACCGTTCAAAAGGTATTGTCGCTATCAAGCCCAGCGGCGTTGCCTATGATGAGTTGACAGCCGAAAAGATTGTGCTGTTTGATTTAGATGGAAATGTCCTCGAAGGCGATCTAAATCCTTCTTCAGATACCCCTACACATCTTGAGCTATATAGAACGTTCGAAAGTATAGGCGGGATTTGTCATACGCATTCCAAATATGCGACGATGTGGGCTCAGGCCTGTAAGGATCTGCCTTGCCTTGGGAAGACCCACGCGAATAATTTTTACGGTTGCGTTCCGGTGACTGCTGTCATGACACAAGAGCAGATAGAGGCCGATTATGAACTGAATACCGGCAAGGTTATTGTTGAGCGATTCAAAGATATGGACCCTTCGCAGATGAGCGCCGTTCTTGTTGCCAACCATGGTCCTTTTACCTGGGGCAAAGATGTGGACAAAGCGGTTGAAAATGCAGTTGTTCTTGAAGAGGTTTCATCAATGGCTGTGGGAACACTTCAGATAAATCCACAGCAGCAGGGAATCTCACAGACATTGTTGGACAAACACTATTTACGTAAACATGGTGAAAATTCGTATTACGGACAAAAATAATATAAGGAACGTTAAAGTGAAACCGCAAAATTACCAACTGATCAACAATAAAATCAAAGAACAATTTGAGCAGTTAAAGAAAAATAACCCCGACACGTTGACGACAAAATTAAATCTTTCGTGGAGCAACTGGGGTTTTGGGATGGAAGATTTAGCTGACAGTGCTAAGCGGCTGTCAAAAGCCGGCGTGGATTTTATCGAATTACACGGCAACCATTATGGCGACGACCTTGGGTACAAGCCCGAAGAAACCTTAAAAATTCTTGGCGATCATAATATCAAGGCCGCCGGCGTTTGCGGGATGTTTTCAACGGACAATGATCTGTCCAGTAACAGCGGTGTTCAGCGGCAAAACGCGATCGACTATATACGCAGGGAACTCGATTTTGCTTCTGCCGTGGGAGCAGGGTATATGTTGATCGTTCCCGGTGCTGTGGGCAGAGCTGCGCCGTATGATGATATGGAGTTCGCACGGTCCGCTGAGAGCCTTTCGATTGTTGCCGATGATTTTGTCAAGCATGGTGTAAGGGCTGCGGTCGAGCCGATTCGTTCAGCGGAGGTTAGCGTCATTCATACCATCAGCGACGCTAAAAAATACATCCAACAAATCAATCATCCAGGCATTGGGCATATTAATGGTGACGTCTATCACATGCAGGTTGAGGAAAGTCACATCGCCCAGGCCTTGATTGATGCCGGGAGTATGCTAACTAACCTTCACCTTGCTGATAGTAACCGTTGTGCATTGGGCGACGGCAGTCTTGATCTTGATACCATGATTATGGCATTGTATGTGATCGGTTATAATAATGAAAAGTGTTTCTGTACGCCGGAACCGCTCGGACCCGGCGGAGATCCATATCCAGCCATGTTCGGTAATCCGGATAAAAAGAAACTGGATCAATTAGTGAATGATTCAATAGCGTATTTCAGAGCACGTGAAAATGAATTGCTGGGATAATAATTGTATTTTGGAGATTGAACAATGATAAGAATAATTTTACTTTTATTGATCGTTGCTATTGCCTTTTATGTAACAGGTTGTGGGAAAAAGACAGATAATAACTCGAAAAAATATACGATTGCTGTAATCCCCAAGGGGACAACCCACGAATTCTGGAAAACAGTCCACGCTGGTGCTGAAAAGGCCGGCCAGGAGTTAAATGTTGAGATCCTCTGGAAAGGGCCGTTGAAGGAAGATGATAGAGAATCGCAAATTGCCGTGATGGAAAATATCATGGCCAGAGGGGTCGATGGTATTGTACTTGCGCCATTGGACGATACGGCTTTGCGAATGCCGGTACTTAACGCTAACAAATGGGCATCCCCGTAGTGATTTTTGATTCAGGTCTGACCGGCAGTGATTATATCAGTTATGTGGCAACGGATAATTATAAGGGCGGACAGATGGCCGGCGAATACATGGCCAAGCTTCTAAACGGCAGGGGGAAAGTGGCGGTATTGAGATACCTTGAAGGTTACGATAGTACGACAAAAAGAGAAAACAGATTCATTGACGCGGTTTCACAACATCCGGACATCGAAATTATCAGCACCGAACAATATGCCGGGGCCACAATGGAAACGGCGCTGATGGCATCGGAAAATCTTTTTACCCGCTTTAAAGGCAGTGACGGAAAACTGGGTTTTGACGGTATCTTTACTCCCTTGGAGTCTGCGAGTATGAGCATTGTTCAGGCTGCTGGGGATATGGGATTGATCGAGAATTTGGCTATTGTAGGATTTGATAGTTCGGATAAGATGATGTCTTCGTTGATGAGTGGTGAACTAAATGGATTTGTCGTCCAGGACCCATTTAAAATTGGTTATATTGGTGTCAAAACAATCGTTGAACATTTAGACGGCAATGTTGTCAAGGATAGAGTCGATACCGGAGCGACGTTAATTACCAAAGAAAACTTAAATACGCCGCAAATCCAGGAACTCCTGAAACCGTCGATTGAAAATCAGTAATCAGTTTGGCTATAACTATGAATGACCAAAACACGTGTTTAAAAATGCACAACGTTTCGAAGCGTTTTGGCGCTACGATTGCTTTGCAGGATGTTCAGTTGAAGCTGGAAAAAGGGCAGGTCCATGCGCTTGTAGGCGAAAATGGAGCTGGAAAGAGTACGTTGATGAAAGTTCTTTCTGGCGTAATTCAGCCCGACAGCGGAACAATGGAACTTTTCGGTAAGCCCTTTTCACCCGACAGTCCACTTCATGCAAGACATAATGGTGTTGCCATGATTTACCAGGAATTATCATTGGTTCCTCACTTGTCGGTGGAAGAAAACGTTTTTCTCGGTATGGAGCCTACGAAAAAAAGATTTGTTGAATGGAAGTTTCTGCGAAGCGAAACCCGCAAGGCGCTTGAAATTTTAAGCCATGGAGATATTCATCCCAAAACGACAGTCTCTGGGCTTTCTGTTGACTCCAACAGGTAGTTAAAATTGCACGGGCTATGGTGATAGGATGTAAAATTCTTGTATTTGATGAACCGACCAGCAGTCTTGCCAATGAAGATGTTAAGAAGCTTTTTGAGGTTATAAACCGTCTTAAGAATTCTGGACATGGGATTGTTTATATTTCCCATTTCATCGAAGAAATTCGGGAGATCGCCGATCAGTACACGGTTTTAGGAGACGGCTGTTTTTGCGGAACCGGTCCGATAGAAGGCGTTACTGATAGCCAAATTGTATCGCTGATGGTGGGCAGAGAGGTTAAAGATTTATATCCTCGGAGCCAAAGAACCACCGGTGATATCGCCATGAAGATTCGTCAGCTTAGAGTCAAAGAGAAAAAAGTAAGGGCTGATCTTGAATTACGTTATGGTGAAGTCCTGGGTATTTCCGGATTGGTCGGTAGCGACAGATCCGAAATGATCAGGGCCATTTTTGGCCTGGGCGAGATTGAGTCTGGCCAAATCAAAATTGGTCAGGTTTCCGGGGTTTCGAAACTCTCTGAGAGGTGGCATAGAGGCGTTGGTTTTTTAAGTGAAAATCGTAAAGAAGAGGGACTGGCACTTTCGCTGAGCATTGCCGATAATGCGACGCTTCCGACATTGGATAATTATGGCCGGGCGGGATTTGTTTGGCCATCCAAACAGAAAAAAGCAACGCAGCGATGGGTTGATAAACTGGAAATAAAATGCGCAGGCACCGGCCAGGCGGCAAATTCACTTTCGGGCGGAAACCAGCAAAAAGTGGCTTTGGCAAGATTGCTGGAAGCCGATGTCGATGTTCTGATTCTTGACGAACCGACAAGAGGTATTGATGTTGGCAGTAAGGCCCTGTTTTATAAGACAATAGATGAACTCGTTTTAGGTGATTCTAAACGTGGGATAAAACCGAAGGCGATTATTATGGTCAGCAGCTATTTGCCGGAGCTTTTAGGGGTTTGTGACAGGATTGCGGTTATGTGCAAGGGCAAACTTAATCAGGCCGGTTCGGTTGAAAATCTTAGTGAACACCAAATCATGGCTGAAGCCATTGGTGTGGAATAATCAATACATTTTTTGGTAGCTGATTGGAAAATGAAAGAATTAAATATTAAAGAATCGAGTGTTTCAAATCCGGGTTACTATTTCCATATTGTCCGGACATCAAACTCTATAAGTGCCCGACCGGTGTACGCGAAGAAGTAGTGACGTACGCTATGGTCGATGCTATGAACGGTGCTCGAATACCTGGAGCCAAAGAGCAAGTACTAAATAAAATATCCAAGATGTGGCTAAATTTGCATATTGGAGAATACCTTTTATAAGAGCTCTGCCATATGAGGTTGATGTTTCAATTAAAAGAGCAACTTTTTTCATCTCACCCATATTTATACCTCTGTTAGCAAGCTGTTGTTTTGAGTCGCAAAATTTCAACCGTAAAAACTAAATACGAGTTTATCATCTATTATAATAATTCATGTTAATACAAACCGATAGTCGATAATATCATCATGGACCATAT
>CAZHBL010000060.1:0-10950 GCA_964530105.1 uncultured Pirellulales bacterium
ATTGTTTTCATTTGTTTAGTCTCCTTATCTGCTCGGACGTGCAGGCAGCGGCCTGAGTCGATTCTGAGCACCAATGTACCTGTTCAGCAGCGCACGTCTGTCCGGCACTTGTTTTGCATCCAGCCCTATAGATGAAATCGCAGACATCATATCAACCAAAGGATTAGCGCCTTTGCGAATCGGGCCGAAACATCCGCGACATGGCATATTGCCCTTAATACAACGTGGGACTGTTACGCCGTCACCGTTTCCTTCCTTATTCCCGCAGCCGGCCAGGGTGACCGGTCCCAAACAAAGGAATCCTTGCTCCATGAAGCACCGGGTATTTTCCCAGGGCTGGCTTTGGTCGAATTCCACCGACTCAAGCGTCCTTTTGATTTGCCCACCTGAGGCTTTTTTCTCCCTCTTTAAGGGACATTCATCACAAACACTTCTCTCCTCAAGCTTAAATGTCTTGCCTTCCAGCAGCGCGGTGATGGCCTTTACGATAAGATCAGGGTTTGTCGGACAGCCCGGAATGTAAACGTCCACTTTCACAACCTCGTCCACAGCAAGCACTTTCTCCAGTAGTGGAGGAAGGTTCTCGTTGGGTGTCTCAGCGGAATCTGTGGTTTTCGAGCCCCTGTACACCTTCTCATACATAGCTTCAAGCGGGAACATATTAGCCATCGCGGGAATCCCGCCATAGCACGCGCACGAGCCCAAGGCAATAAGGGTTTTACACTGCTTCCTCATTAACTCGGCAACTTTCCTCTCTTTCTCGGTTCGCACACCTCCGGAGATGATTCCCACATCCGCCTCCGGAATCTCCATTTCGTCTTTTTCGCCCATCTGGCCGAAGTATTTATGATCCATCAGCACGGGCATGTGGACAAAGTTAAGCTCACCGAGCAGGTCAAGAAGTGGCTCGCCTATGTCCAATATTGTGACCTCACATCCTCCACAGATGTTCAGCCATTCTTCTGCAACTTTTACAGCCACGGTATTGCCTCCTTTCTCAAGAGTTTTAATACTTACTACGGTTTTTCATAGTTTTACATTAGCCCTGCACCATCTTCTTGGCAAGACAACGGTCGGTAAATACTTGTTTTTTGCTCATTTGACATTTTTCTTTGCAAGCTGCTGTTCCACTTTTTCCAAGAGATCGTGCGGTTCAATACTTTTTTCTATATAGTCGTCGACGGGCAGAAACTTGTCGCTGATTCGCTCCCCGGGGAAACTGAAGCCGGTCTGCTCGGTCATAGATGTTAGCATTAATATGGGCATACGGTCAAAACGAGAATCTTTCCTAATCTTTCTTGCGAGGACAAATCCGCCGGCACCTCTTCCCATCATAATGTCCAGGATGAGAAGATCAGGGATTTCCTCCTCGAGTTTGGCAAATCCCTCATCCGGATCCTGGGCGGACCGCACCTGGTATTGCTTTGTTTCAAGGATCGCTTCGGTGATCTCCACGAAATCAGGATCGTCATCGATGATTAATATGATTGGAGTACTCATGCTTTCTCCTTTAGCAACAACATTACGGTAGTTTCATTCTTCGTCTACTTTTAAGCATAACCGGCAGTTAGCAACGACGAGCAACAGAAATTCTACTGCGCCGCAGAGAGTACGTGTCAGCTTACTTCACAAAAGCCGCAGGCACACATATGCTCTGCTCGTTTCTATTCCAAAACAATCTCAGTAACAACACGCCGTGTATAAAGAAGCACATTTCCCTCATCATCACAGCACAGTTTTACCTCGAAGCCATTTTCCTTGTACTGCTTCTGTGCGGCTTTTGCATTCTTTTCGCTGTCGTACTCTTCTCCATCCCACATGAATTTCTTGCCGTCGAAGAAGCGAGCTTGCTCTGCCATATTTTAAAGTCCTTCAAAGTTTCTTTCCAAAACCAGCATCTGTACCAAATCCGGGCCAAAACCTCAAACCTTATATGGGCTGGGGCCCAGTTCCCGGACAGCCTCGGTCATTTCCCGCATCACTTCGGCGAACCGAGGACCCTCGGACGCCGATACCCATTCAAGGCGGAATCGTTCGGGTTCCAAGCCGAAGTCTTCCAAAAGTAAATCTATAGCTTCCTTTCGGTTCTCGGCCTTCTGATTACCTTCGAGGTAATGACAATCACCGATGTGACAGCCACAAATGATAACGCCATCGGCCCCTTTGGTCAATGCGTCGATTACGAGGTTCGGATGCACCATCCCGGAACACATCACGCGAACGATGCGCATGTTCGGGGGGTATTGTAGCCTGGAAACACCGGCCAGATCCGCCCCTGCATAAGAACACCAGTTACAGCAAAAACCAATAATCAAAGGCTCGAATTCTTCATTTGCCATGTTAAGCCAACTCCTCTATTATTCTCCTATCAAAGCCGCATCTACCATTGCACTAATCTGCTCAAGCTTGAAGCCGCGAACAAATATACCCTTCTTCGGGCATGTAGCCATACAAACTCCACAGCCTTTACATAAAGCTCCATCCCTCTGGACTGTTTTTTTGATGCTGCCTTTGTACATATATTCAATCAAACTCAGTGCATTGAACGGACACGGATCGATACAGTACGCACAGCCATCGCAATTTGCGTCCACTATTTCTGATATGGTTGCGTCCAGCTCGATTTCATCTTTTGACAGAATAGTGGCCGCTCTTGCCGCCGCTGCATTCGCCTGGGCGATGCTCTCGTCCACGGATTTAGGACTGTGAGCCAGGCCACACATGAAAACACCATCAGTGGCAAAATCGACGGGCCTGAGTTTCATGTGAGCTTCGAGGAAGAACTTGTCCTGGTTGAGCGGCACTTTGAACAATTTGCCTAACTCATCAACGCCTTCATTAGGAATGATCGCAGCCGAGAGAACGAGTAAATCGCAATCAATACTTACAGGGACATTCAACATGGGATCAAAACACGATACTCGAGGCCCTCCCTTCTCGACTGATACTTCAGGCTTCTTATCTTCCTCGTACCGAATGAAGCGAACACCTAATTCCCGTGCTCTTCTGTAATGCTGTTCGAGGAAGCCGTATGCTCTCACATCACGATACAGCACAAAGACACCCGTCTGTGGATTTTTCTCTTTCAGTGCGATGGAATTCTTGATGGCTTGGGAGCAACAGACACGGCTGCAATAAGGCCGCTTCTCTTCCCTCGAGCCGACGCACTGAATCATCACAACAGATTTCGCATTTTTCACTTCGTCTTTGTCCTCGGCTATCCATTCATCCAGATATCGCTGCGTGATAACGCGAGAATCTCGGCCGTAAAGATATTCAGTCGGCTCATATTCACGTGCTCCTGCCGCTACTATCACCACTCCGTGTCCTATCTCTGTTTCCTTGCCGTCCTGACAGATCGTAGAAGTGAAGTTGCCCACAGATCCGTCAACAGCAGCAACTTGGGCGCCTAAGTACACATCAATATTCTTGTGGGAATTGACTCGTTCGACAATCCCGGCCAGTTGTTCCTGCGGATTTTCGCCGTTAAGCAAGCTGTGAATATGCCTGAAATTCCCTCCAAGTTCCTGCTCTTTCTCAATGAGAGAGACCTTGAAGTCCTGGTCCGCCAGATTGATTGCGGCAGTCATGCCCGCCAGGCCGCCCCCGATAACAAGAGCATCGTTGTTGACCTTCAATCTGCCTCTATGCAAGGGCTCCAGCATCCTGGCCTTTGCTACAGCCATTCTTACCAGGTCTTTTGCTTTGTGCGTAGCCGCCTCGGGCTGGTTCATATGCACCCAGGTGCACTGGTCGCGGATGTTGGCCATTTCGAAGAGGTATTCGTTCAATCCTGCTTCCCGGCAGGTGTTGCGGAAGAGCGGCTCGTGAGTCCTCGGACTACACGATGCCACTACGACACGGTTCAAATCTTCCTCATCGATCAGCCGAGTAATCTGCTGCTGAGTGTCAGTCGAACAGGTATAAAGGTTGTCCTCGGCATAGACAACGTTGGGCAGAGTCCTGGCATATTCGACAATGCTCGGCACATCGGCGTAGCCTCCAATATTCCTGCCACAGTGGCAGATGAACACGCCAATGCGAGGTTCCTGTCCGCTCACGTCTTTCTCGGGAGGATACTCCTTATGCACAATCAAAGTGCCTCGCTGCTCTTTCAGAAGCGCCATCGCTTTTGCGGCCCCGGCAGATGCCTCCATAACAGTCTCGGGAATATCTTTCGGTCCGGCAAACGGCCCACAGACGTACACGCCGGGCCGGGAAGTCTCGGCCGGAGCGAAACCTTGTGTATCGGCAAAGCCGTGTTCGTCCAACTCAATTCCAAACTTATCCGCCAATTCACGCACCTTTAAAGGGGGTCTAAGCCCGGTAGAAAGAACAACCATGCTAAAATCTTCCGTCGTGATATCTCCATCGTCCTGCTGGTAGGTGATCTTTAGGTCCTTGGTATCGTGGACCTCCTTGATGGAAGAGGGACGGCAGCGAATATATCGAACGCCTAACTCCTTGGCTCGCTCGTAATAGGCATCGAAACCTTTGCCGAATGCACGCATATCGATATAAAATATCGTGCAGTCGAGGTCGGGCTGATGCTCCTTGGCAATAATCGCTTCCTTGGTTGCGTACATACAGCAGACAGACGAACAATAGTTGTAGTCCACTTCTCGCGACCCGACACACTGAATCCATGCTATCTTCTTTGGATGTTTCTGGTCGGACGTTCGAAGAATTTCGCCCAGATAAGGGCCGCTGGCTGAAAGAACACGCTCAAACTGCATGCTTGAGAGGACATTTGGATACCTGTCGTAGCCAAGCTCTTTCTTTAGATCGGGATCGAATTGCTCGAATCCGGGCGAAAGAACTACCGCGCCAACATCTATCTCGTCGAATTCATCCTTCTGTTCGTAGTCGATAGCGCCGGCCTGGCAGAAGTTCTCACAGGATTTACAGACGTCGTTGAGATAGTGCATGCAGGTGTCACGGTCAATCACCGCCACTTTTGGTATCGCCTGAGGAAACGGTATATAAATGGAAGAGCGTTTTGCCATTCCCATATCGTAGTCGGACATGATGGGTCTGGGCTTATTTAGCGTCACCTTACTCAGATCCACAGCGTCCGTAGGGCAGACAACCTGGCAGGCGCCACATGTAATGCAAATTGGCGAGTGCTTGTTGTAAGGTACACCTATCTTACGGTCCGAGCCGCGATTAACGAAGCTTACAGCACCCACTCCCATCCGCTCTTCGCA
The DNA here is from genome assembly GCA_964530105.1 of uncultured Pirellulales bacterium. GTDB lineage: Bacteria > Planctomycetota > Phycisphaerae > Sedimentisphaerales > Anaerobacaceae > JAFGPJ01. The sequence goes on from CAZHBL010000060.1 coordinate 5,208, forward strand.
AATTCGGGTACAGAGTCCACAGAGGATACAGTTGTCGTCCTTTTTGGGAAAGCGAGATTCTTCGATCCCGTACTCCTTCGCCATATCCTTGATGCGCAGCGAGTCCGGACAGCGAGCCAGCAACAATTCAAGCATCATCCGGCGGGTCTTTTTGACCCTTTCCGTGTCGGTCTGAACCACCATACCTTCCTGGGCCGGGTAAACACAGGACGCCTCTATTCGGGAGCCTCGAGATCCGGCTATCTCCACCAGACAGACCCGGCACGCTCCGTACGGTTTAAGCGACCTGTGGTGGCAGAGAGTAGGAATTTTGATACCGAGTTTTTCCGCAGCCTGCAGTATGGTCGAACTATCTTCAACCTCAACCTTCTTGTCGTCAATCGTCAAAGTAATCATTTTTTGTCTGTCTCTCTCGAATCAAAACAATAAGTTGAATTGTCCTTCTTGTGTTCGTACAGAAAATCAATCCCGGGGTGAGCCGTAACCAGCACCTGCATTGTTAGGCCGATGTCGCCCATAGGTTTGCAGTCCGGATGACTCAGGCGAAATGTCGCGTTGACCGTTGTCCCTTCACCGGGCACGGAACTCAAGTCGAATGTTCCTTCGCTGTCTCTGGCTGCCTGAGCCAGCAGCGAAAGACCCAGGCCGACCCTTCGAGTCGTCCTTGTCGTAAAGAACGGATCAAGCGCTTTCTTAAGAGTCTGCTCATCCATACCGTTACCGTCATCCCTAATTTTAATAGTCACCAGGTCCTTAGCCTGGTCCTCATCAATTCTGATTTCAATTCTCTTGGCCAGAGCAGCAATTGAATTCTCTACAATGTCCAAAATGTGCAGCGAAAGATCTTCCATTCAATTGCTTACAACCCTCCTTCCCAACTCCTGACGCAGCGCCTTGCCAATCTCGTGAAACGAAGTCTCTTCCACCATAAAACAACTGGGATTCCTTCCGATGTCCTCCAGAAAATGGGCATCTGAGGAGCAGATCACCGGATAGTCATATTTCTTTGAAGCTGCAGAGGGCGTCGAGACTTCAAGGGCATCCAGCTTCAGTCCCTTCGGAATGAAGCCTAATTGACCGATCAGGCTGAACCGCTCACGGTCCACGTGAGGAGCGATCGCCAATCCTCCTCGTTCGTGAATTGCGTCAACTATTTGCTCTACTGTCAGGAGGGTAGCCCCGATTAACAGCTTCGAATTTGTCCCGATAATGCGGTCCCATTCGTCGATCACGTACTGGGGCCCGAAGGCCTCATCAGAATTCTCACCAGGAAGGTTCTCATAAACCATATCCTGCAGAAGCATCAGATCCGTCTCGGAATCGAATAGCCCCAGGATATGGACTTCCTCTGAGGAGGTTACCTCCATGCCAGGAATCACCGCAAGACTCTCTCTTGCGCCGGCTTTTACCAATGCCGTTACGTTCTCAGCAGAATTGTGGTCACATATCCCAATCATATCCAAACCCATTTTCTTGGCCTGTTCAACTATGGCCGTTGCCTGCATCTGAGTATCAGCACAAGGAGAAAGGCAAGTATGTAAATGCAAGTCGGCCCTGACCTTTCTCATTCTTCCAATCCACTAACTCCCAAGTTATATAACTTGCCGACCAGTTCAAATGTCGGTAATTCGGATACCATAACAGGTATGTTCTCTGCCTCTGCTTTCTCAATGGTCTCCGGTTCAGGTTCTCTGCCGTTCACCAAGATGATGCCGACCAGATCTTTCATACTCGCTACGGCTGCAATATTCTGATGAATCTGCAAAGTGATCCAGATGTTCCCTTCTTTGCAATTGGCAAGAACATCGCTAAGAAGATCGCTTGCATATCCGCCGGTGATCTCACGTTCCAAATGCCCTTTCGCTGATCTGACGCTCAAATTTAACTTCTGAATCAATTCAGTTAGTTTCATTCTCTGCTCCATTTTCAACAGAAACACATATCCTTAACCGTGTACCTTTGCCGACCGTAGATCTCAGGGCCATTTTGCTGGCACACTTGCGGATATTGTCTAGGCCCATTCCGGCTCCAAAACCCAATTCTCTGATCCATTCAGGGGCAGTTGAATACCCTGGTTGCATGGCCTTCTCAACATCGGGGATTCCCGGACCCGAATCTTCGACTCTCACAAGTATTTCATGTGGCTCGACTCGAACACGTATATGCCCGCCGTCGGTGTAGATTACCAGGTTCATTTCCGCTTCATACGTGGCAATGGCAACACGGCGAGTAACCTGAGGGTGCAAGCCTAATCGCTTCAAGGTGGCCTTCAACCGGCTGGCGCATTCTCCGGCCCGTTGAAAATCATGACCAATCACATCGTAATGGAAAAGCAGTGTTGCTTTGTCTGCTAAAATATCCTCAAAAAAGTGACGTATTCTGCGACGGCGTGTTTCGTCGTCGTCGTAATCAACCTCCAATTTTTTGAGCAGCCCTTCGACAATATCCCCCTTGGTAATAATACCTCTGAGCTTTCCGTTTTGGCGATCAATAACTACTAAACGGCCAAAACCATGCCGTTCAAATTTGTTGATAGCATGGGTTAAAGGTTCATCGGCATAAAGGGTTCGAACACATCTGGTCATCTTTTCACTGATGGGACAATCCTGCTCACGGTCAGCAAGCCACTTAATAAAATCCTCAACACTAATGATACCTACCAATTTCCCCTTGTCTATGACTGGTGTCCCGGAGAAACGCTTGTCCTGCAAGATCAACCTTAAAACACTCATATGGGTTCGTGGGCTAACCGTAAAAACATCTTTCTTCATTACTTCACCCACCTTAATTTCATATACTAATTCTTGAATCTTGCTGATTTTATTATTCGGAGCCACTTGAAAATATCCTATTCAATTTTATTTCACATATTCCGAGCAACCAGCAAGTCCTTCTCGGTGTAACCGACCACAAGACTCAAACATCGGTAGAGACGTCGTTAATAAAGGGATATCTTTGGATTCAGCTATTTCAATTGTTTCCTGAGAAGGCTTTTTTCCCCGGACGAAGCATATAGCTCGCAAATCCGCCATTTCTGCTGTGCGAACCACTTGCGGATTAGTCAGACCGGTCAACAGAATAGCATTGGGCTTCACGAAAGATAAAACATCACTCATCAAATCAGATCCGCAAGCCATTATAACTTCTTTGTCCAGAAGGTCGTCTCCGACGATCACTTCCGCATCCAGAATTCTTCTAACATCTTCCAAAATCATTTTACCAACACCGCATCGAACTTACATACATCGAAACAGACTCCACATTTGATACACTTGTCTTGATCGATTGTGTGCGGTTCCTTTGCTTCGCCCGCAATAGCCTCCTGAGGACAATTCTTAGCGCACAATCGACAGCCCTTACATTTCTCTTCATCGATAGTAAACGTGATTAACGCCTTACACACTCCTGCCGGGCATTTCCTGTCTTTGATATGACATTCATATTCATCGCGGAAATACTGGATGGTGCTAAGAACCGGATTTGGCGAGGTTCTTCCCAAGGCACAGAGAGAAGCATCTTTCACGGCCTGGGCCAGCTCCTCCAACATATCTATGTCACCTTCATTGCCGTTTCCTTCACATATCCGGGTGAGTATGCCATGCATTACGTCAATCCCTTCACGGCAGGCCGTGCATTTGCCGCAGGATTCGTCTTTCAGAAACTCAAGGAAATACCTGGCCACATCCACCATGCATGTGTCTTCGTCCATCACGATTAAGCCGCCTGAGCCCATGATTGAGCCGACCTCAGCCAGCTTCTCATAGTCAATGGGCAGATCCAGAAGAGATGCCGGGATGCATCCGCCCGAAGGACCGCCGGTCTGAACCGCCTTAAACTTTTTGCCGTTGGGTATCCCGCCTCCAATATCGTAAACGATTTCTTTCAGTGTAATACCCATCGGAACCTCAACAAGCCCTGTATTCTCGACCTTGCCGACCACTGAGAATACCTTTGTGCCCTTGCTGGTCTCAGTTCCGATGCCGGCAAACCATTCTGCGCCCTTATTGATTATCTCCGGCACATTGGCCCATGTTTCCACATTGTTGATGTTGGTGGGCGCACCCCAGACACCGGATTCCGCAGGAAATGGGGGCCTGACTCTCGGTTCGGGAGCATTGCCCTCCAGCGAAGCAATCAGCGAGGTCTCCTCGCCGCAGACAAAGGCCCCGGCGCCCTGCTGAATCGAGATATCAAAATCCAGGCCTTTGCCGAGAATATCCTTGCCCAGCAATCCGTATTCTCTTGCCTGTGCAATCGCCTTTATCAACCTCTCGTGGGCCAGAGGATATTCATGCCTGATGTAAACGTAGCCGTGAGAGGCACCGGTCGCCCTTGCACCGATTATCATTCCCTCGAGAACTGAATGCGGGTCTGACTCGATTATACTGCGGTCCATGAATGCGCCAGGGTCTCCCTCGTCTGCATTACACACAAGATATTTTTTATCACCTTTTGCCGCGGCAACAAGTTCCCATTTTCTGCCTGTTGGAAACCCGGCGCCCCCTCTTCCTCTTAGCCCGGATTGCTTGATTTGCTCTATGATCTCTTTGGGCTTCATTTGTGTGAGCGCCTTGACCAGGGCCGTGTATCCTCCCCGAGCAATGTATTCGTCTATCTGCTCGGGATCAATCATCCCTCGGTTTCGAAGAGCAATCAATCTCTGTTTGCCAAAGAATCCTATATCGCCCATCTTTGGCACAGGAACCTTTTCCGCCGGAGGAATATACATCAGTTTTTTAACGGGCCTGCCCTTGAGGAAATGCTCTTCCACGAGATAAGGAATATCGTCTTCCGTCAGCAATTGATAGAAGATTTCGTCCGGCTTGACAACAGCTACGGGACCCTGGGCACAGAAACCATTGCAACCGGTCATCACTACGCCAACCTCATCTTGAAGATTATGCTTCTCGATTTCTCGTTCGAGAGTATCCTTTATCTTGAATGACCCGTTTGAAACGCAACCGGTCCCTGCACAGAGCATGATGTGTGTTCGATAGGATTTCATTCAATTATCTCCATTGCGTTTAGGTTCCTATCCGACGCGCTCGCTGCCGATGGCCAAAGCGTATTCTTCGACCACCGTGCCTGACAAAACATGATCGGAGAAGATTTTTTGGGTTTTCTCCTCGTCCAGATCAACATATTTGACGGGGGCTTGCCCCTTGAGTTCCACCGTCATTATCGGTTCACGGCTGCAAAGGCCGGCGCAACCTGAAGTAGTCACAACAATGTCTTTTGCATCTTGTTCCTCGATCAGAGCGAGCAACACACTCATTATCTTTCTGGCGCCTGCGGCTATGCCGCACGTTCCCATATGAACCGTAACCTTCGCCCGCGCATCCCCATCACGCAGACTCATTGTCCTGGCCATTCTTTCCCTGATTTTCTCAAGGTCTTCTGGTTTTACCTTCGACATTGCTTTTCCCCTTTCAGTCACGATACTTGTCAAGGATTTTGGCCGCCTCAACAGGATTTAGTCTGCCGTACAGGTCTTCACCTATGGTAATTACCGGGGACAGGCCACAGCAACCAATGCACCGAACCGCTTCCAATGTAAACTCCATATCGGACGTCGTCTCTCCGGTTTTTAAACCAAGCTCTCGCTCGAACCTCTCAAGGATTCTCGGCGCACCCTTCACGTGACAGGCCGTGCCCATACATACAGTAATTATATGCTTGCCTCGAGGCTTGAGGCTGAAGGCTTTGTAGAAGGTAGCGATTCGCAGGATGTGCTCCAAAGGAA
>CAZHBL010000060.1:10960-15626 GCA_964530105.1 uncultured Pirellulales bacterium
CTTCTGTGGCAGCCAGTTAAACTCATTCGTGATGCCCTGAAGAATCGGCACCAGGCTTTCTCTGCCGCCTTCATACCTGCTGATGACTGCATCTATCTTAGCCTGCTCATCGGCCTCAAGCTCGACCTTGGGCACATCCGGCGGTTCGAGATAAACGATGTTTCTGACGAGGCAGTTCGTAACACACTCCCCGCAACCTGTACACTTGTCCGGATCGACCGAGCGAGCCTTCTTCCTGATGCTGACTTTGAAGTTGCCCGCCGAACCTTCGATAGATTCGATCTCGGAATAGGTCAGCTTCTCAATGTTCAGGTGCCCGCCGCAATCGACCATACGCGGGGCGAGCGTGCACATCGCACAGTCATTCGTAGGGAACGTCTTGTCGAGTTGCGCCATAACTCCGCCGATAGACGGACCCTTTTCGACAAGATAGACTTTGTACCCGCTCTCTGCCAGATCCAGCGAGGCCTGCATGCCCCCGACACCGGCCCCAACAACAAGAACTGCACCAACTTTTTGACCAGTTTTCTTGACCATTTACTTTCCACCCTGTATCTATCTCGATACCAATTATCCTTCGCAAACGGCGGACAACAACTCGTCCGTGCCGACAAAATGTTTCTTTAATCCCAATTCGTTCGAGGGCACTCCCATCGCCAGCGCCATCAGTTCGGTAAAGTAGAATATAGGCAATCCGTATTTTACGCCGTATTCCTGCTCAACCTCCTCTTGTCGCGTATCCAGGTTAACATGACAGAGAGGACACGCAACGGCAATAGCATTTGCTCCCACAGTTTTGGCCTCTTCAAGAATATCGCGGGTCAGCTTGAGAACTACGTCCGTGCGAGTCATCGCAAGCGCTCCGCCGCAGCACTCCGTCTTGTACGACCAATCAAGCGTTGTGATACCCATCGAGCCAAGCAGTTCATCCATGGCCATCGGATACTCGCATTCGTCGAACTGCATTATCTTCGACGGCCTCGTAAGAAGACAACCGTAATAACACGCCACCTTTAATCCGGACAGGTCCTTTGTCACAGCGGCTTCAAGGCCTTCTCTGCCGTGAAAAATCTCAATTGGGCTCAGTATATTCATACTTTTAGGCAGCGGCTTATCAAGAGCTTCGCTGATCTGATCGGCTAACTCGGGGTCTTCATTTGCTTCGAATGCCGCCGTTCGAAGACGGGCAAAACAGGAGGCGCACGGAGCGACGACGTCGGTCATGCCCATTTTATCCGCAAGACACAAATTCTCAAAAGGCAGAGCCAGCGACAGTAACTTCGACGAACTGTGCGCCGGAGACGTCCCGCAGCAAATCCAGCCTTTGATCTCCTCAATCTCTATGCCGATCTTCTCACACACAGCCCGGAATGATACGTCGTACTCAGAGCCCGTGGAGTGAAGTGAACATCCCGGATAATAGGCGTATTTCTTAGGCATTGTATGTAAACCTCCTATAGTGTATCAATTAGAGGGTCCCAATTTCCAGAGCGTCTCCTAAAGACCATTACTTCAGTTTCACGTCACGTATTCAGATTACGCTTCTCAATCTTCTTGACGCGATTGAATATCTTCCAAGTCCTCATTGCACCAGTAAAGCTTGGGACTAGTTTGAGCTTGCCCTTCATGAACATCTTCATTCCAAGCTTTGAGTCTTTGAAGAATTCGAACGTTCGCATCTTAAGACCTATAATCATCCCCATCTCGTACATCCGGCCGCACTTCTTAATGTTTGCCAGTGCAGCCCGATAGAATGCGGCTACTTGAGTGATCGTGGGCTTGACACCCTGTCGCACTGCTATTATCTTCACGGCATCCATCACCTTGGCGACATCGACCTCCTGCGGACATCTTGTTGTGCACGTCTCACAGGATGCACACAGCCACATCGTGGTGCTGTTGAAGACGAGATCATCCATGCCGAGTCGAATCGCATGGATTAGTTGGGCCGGCTTATAATCCATCGCATAGGAAATCGGACAGCCGGCGGCACATTTTCCGCATTGAAAACAAACATTGACATTCTGGCCGCTTTCGGTCATAATCGCTTCGGCCAACTTCGACCCCGATGTAATCGCTTGAACAGACTCCATCATCTTACTCTCTTTTTTAAGTTTAACAATAGCGCATATCTCAGCCGCATAACACAATTCAAGGCATAATACTCCCGGCAGAGATGAATTACCCGGAAACGACATGGCAAGTATGGAACGAGAGATCCACACATGGCTGCTGCTGTGGAACACTCAAAACATTGAGATTGTGAATACATTCACAAATGCCCTGTAAATATAAGCCAAAAAGATATTATAATATTTTTGGACTACCAAACAAGGTTCAATCTGTAGGCGGCCAACACTGCTTCCGTTATTCTCCCAATGTATAGAAGTTTAGGCAAGTAAAAAACTTGCCAATTCGAAATTTTTTTGCCGCATTCCTATGTATTCCTATGGGAGCAATAGATTTTCTCTGAAGATATCTGCTGATGCGTGTGATATGCTATCCAAAAATTGACCCAGTTCTTATGTGATGATATCAGGCTCAAAACCGATGACTTCTTTGATATGCAGGAGAAAACTTGTCAGAAATCCGCCAGTAGTTTATTATCTAAGAGCACAGTGAGTCTATGATTTGATTGTTGCCGGTACCATCGTACTTGCCGGTCAGCGGCAGACATAGTGTCAAAGGATGACAAATGAAAGCTAAGAAGCTGAGAATGAGGATCGTAGTGCCGTTCGACATTGTCATTGTGACATTTTCGCTGTTAGTAGCTGCATTTGGGTACTACGTAATTAAGAAGGACATTATAGAAAGGGCTCAGACAAAGGTAAAAAACGACCTGAACTCCGCTCGGGAGATTTATCTGCAGGAGATCGACAGAGTCAGGAATGTAGTGCGGTTTACGGCGCTGAGGTTCTTTATAAAAGATGCGATTTCTGAAAATGACCAAGATACTCTATCGAAGGAATTGGACAGGATAAGAAGGACAGAATCGCTGGACGTGCTAACTCTGACGGACTCGTCCGGCAAGGTAGTTATCAGGTCGCGAAATCCATCCGTAGTTGGGGATAATCAGGCGGATGATAAGCTGATTGCAGGGATACTGTCAAACGGGGAAGTCCTCGCCGGAACCCTGATAGTGCCAAGCACAGAACTGATAAAGGAAGGTGAGGACCTGGCCGAGCGAGCGCATATACAATTCATCTCTACGCCCAAAGCGAAGAAAATAGAAGAGACGGAAAGTACTACCGGGATGATGATTAAAGCCGGCTCGCCGGTTTTCGGATATGACGGCGGGCTGGTGGGCATCCTGTACGGGGGCAGTTTGATTAACAGAGATTACAAGATCGTCGATAAAATCAAAGAAACCGTCTATAAGGGAGATACGTTCAAGGGCAAGGATGTCGGCACTGCCACGATTTTCCAGGGTGACCTCCGGATCTCTACTAATGTTAAAACGAAAGACGGCAGCAGAGCAATCGGAACCCGGGTCTCTGAAGAAGTGAACGAGCAGGTGCTGGTAAAAGGGCTGCCGTGGGTGGCGAGGGCCTTTGTAGTAAATGATTGGTACAAAACCGCCTACGAACCAATTAGAGATATAGACGACGAGATTGTTGGAATACTTTATGTGGGCACCCTCGAGCAGCCATTTACTTATATGGCACAAAACATATTGATTATTTTCTTCGTGATTGTCGCAGTTGCTACTGCGCTGGCTGCGTCCCTTGAGATGATTCTGACAAAGAAGATATCCCGGCCGCTTGAGCGTATGCTCGAAGCGACAAAGGAACTCTCAGATGGAGACCTGGGATATGAACTGGACACAGAAACCGGAACGATTGAATTAGATACCCTTGCGGCCTCTTTCAATGAGATGTCGGCGCAACTTCGGGCCAGAGAGGAGAGTCTGAAGACGATAAATGAGAAGCTGGCGACTCTGAATAAAACATATCTTGACCTCGTGGGTTTTGTATCGCATGAGCTTAAAGGAGTAGTAGCTACAACGAATATGAATGCCGCCGCCGTACGCGACGAGCTCTTTGGCCAGATTAATTCCAAACAGAAAAAGTCCCTCGTGTCGGTGACGAGGAACTTAGACTACTTACGAGAGACCGTGAAGAAATTCCTTGATTTAAGCAGAATAGAAAAAGGTGAACTGGAAGTGAACAGGAAGGAGTTGCGCCTTAAAGAAGACATATTTGATCCATGCCTGGAGATTTTCAATGGCCAGATAGCTGAGAAAGAAATGGAAATTATTAATAACATTGCGCCAGAAATCAGGTTGTATGGAGATATTGATTTGCTGCGTATTGCAGCAAATAACCTCGTGGGCAACGCTGTCACGTACGGACTGGACAAAGGAAAAGTAATTCTTTGTTCTGAGGACCTTGGCCAGAAAGTGCAGGTTGAAATTTATAACGACTCTCGGCCTATCCAGGAGCAAGAAAAGGAGAAGCTCTTCAAAAAATTTTCGAGGTTGGAAACTTTAAAAGAAAAGGAAGTCAAGGGTACGGGACTTGGCCTGTTTGTTACCAGGGAGATTATCATAAAGCATGGCGGTGATATCTGGGTCGAGCCAAAAGAGAACGGAAATTCTTTTGTCTTCCAGTTAGAAAAGGGTTCTAAGACTTAATAGAAACATACAAGTGTTATTTGTGAAATTGAA